>CBDTYK010000123.1:0-5033 GCA_965364595.1 uncultured bacterium | reverse complement strand
GAGCACGATCTCGGCGCGGCCGTCGCCGACCAGTGGCGTTGCAATCGCCGGAGCCACTCCACCTCCACGGCGCCGCATCGTCACCGACGCGACCGTGCCAGTCTCGTTGAAGTCCACCGTGAGCACGTCGATCGGGCCCGCCGTGAGCTTGGCCGCACCGATGTCGGAGACGTCGACGTCGACCTCGATGTCCCCCACCGCAGATGGGAGCATCGGGACTGCGTTGAGGTGCAGGCCGAGGCCGAACAGCAGCCAGGCGAGCAGGATCGCCGGTGGCGCCCAGCGCCATGGACCCCGGCGGAGCAGGGCTACCACGAGGGCGACGAGGGCGACTGCGACTGCGGGCCAGAGTGCGGCGAGGTCGAGAACGAGCGTCGTGGACAGCAGGCTGGCAGCGACGGCGACAGCAACAGCCACGGTGGCCATCGAGAAGAGCAGCCACAGTGCGACCGGCCAAGGCGAGTCGCCCGGGGCCGGCTGGTCGCTCACTCTTCCTCGTAGCTTGCACCCAACAGAACGACGACGTCGGCCTCAGGCAGCCCATCCGGGTTGAACTCGGTCACCGCGTCGGGGAAGTTCGCCGCGAGATCCTGGGCTTCGGGCCCGAACCCCTCCTTGTACCAGATCAGGGACTGATCGAGTCGTGGCTCGTAGTTGTCGGGTTCGAGCGTGTCATAGCCGAGCTCGGCCAGTCGCTCGGTGACGCGCCCGGCGAGACCGGCAGTTCCGACGCTGTTGAGAACGAGCACCGTGACCTCCTCCGGGGGCCGAGCCTCGATGACAGGAACGGTCGTCGTTGTCGTACTCGTCGTTGTCGTGGTGGGTGCCGCCGTCGTCGTCGTGGAGGCCGGGAGAGTGGTGGTCGTCGATGGTTCGACGACCTGAGTCGTCTCCGATGCCCCGGGGAGCGGATCGGGTGACCTCCACGTTTGGATCAGCCAGAGAATCCCGTACATCAGGGCGGCGACGATGACGATGCCGACGGCCATGATTGCGGCGTCGCGCAGGAATGCCGATTGGCCGGACTTCGACGCGTGGCGACCACGCGCCATCACATGCCTCCGCTGATGAACCTGCGCAGGCGACGGACGGTGAGTGGGTCGTAGCGGTCGGCTTCACCCGAGTCGAGCAACACGCGGAGTCGGGCGTAGTAGTCGGCCGGGTCCAGGCCGAGGACATCGGTCACGGTGAGGTCCTTCGGTCCTGGAAGCAGCCACCAGGACCGTTCGAAGTCGATGATCTCTCTGTCGGTAGTGGTCAGCATTGGTCGCGAAAAGAGTATCGGTGGGTGTCGGCAAACCGGCGGATTTGGCGTCGATTGCGCTGCGGCCGTGCGAGCATCGGTCCGGTGTCTGCACTTCGCTCCTCACTCGACATCGCCTCGCCGCCGGACGTGGTCTGGGAGCGGATCTCGAGTTTCGAGCACTGGCCGTCCTGGGGCGTGACGATCACCGCGGTGGAACCATCCACCGGACGGGTGCAGCCTGGGTCGACCGGCCGAGTGAAGACGATCGCCGGGTTCTGGCTGCCGTTCGAGATCACCGAGGTCGTTGCCGGAGCGTCGTGGAGTTGGACGGTGGCCGGGGTCGGAGCCACGGGGCACCGGGTCGAGCCGACCGCTGAAGGATGCCGGGCGACGTTCACCGCTCCGATCTGGGCGCCGTTCTACCTTCCCGTACTGAGAACGGCGCTGTGCCTGATCGAACGGGCATGCACGAGTTCATAGACGGTTCGACGCCACCTCGGCGGGCTCTCGACGGCTCCGTTCGTCCACCAACCGGCCTCGATCTGTCGGCGGGACTAGTCCGTTCGGACCATTCCGGAACAGTCCTCATCTCGCAAGGAGATTCGCCGATAGAGACGGCATGTGGGAATCAAACAATCGGCCTGGGAACATCGATGCCGGGGAGCGATGTGCTCGCTGCGGCAGGGTGACCACGGCCCGCGTCGCCCCCGGCCCTCGATGCAATCGCTGCGTCGCCGACGCGATCGCCGCGGTCGCTCCGGCACGGGAAGGTTGGCTGCGCGAACGCTCCGTTCGTCGAAAGCTTGCTCGAACCCCTGGTTACGGCCTGCTCACGTGACGCCAGCCGGATCTCGCTGAGCACTCCAAGAGACACGACAAGAGATCCAATCCGTCACACCACGCTCTCGTGGTGGGGCAATCGGCGAGACCTCACCCTTCGACTGAGCGCACCGGTGCCACGCCTCGGATCTCGACACCGCCCATCACCGTCACGCAATCGACCGTGAGCTGTGGCTGCCCGTGGGGATCGCCGAGCCCGACCTTGTCGTTCGCGCCCATGAACGCCCTTCCCTCGAGTCGCACATCCCAGTCCTCCGGGACCTGGATGTCGATCCCTCCCATCAGGTTGGTCACCCTCAGGTGAGCGCCTTCTGGAGCGAGCGTTGCTCCGCGCAGATCCACCTCGACGCCGCCGGCAACGGTCACGATCGTCCCGGACTCCAGGTGTGGAGCCTCGCTCCTCCAATGCCGCCCCTGCATGAGGCACACGATCTGGAAGCGATCGCTCTGCTCGTCACCATGCTCGGGAACCAGCCGTTTCACCAGTTGGGCGATCGCCGGCACCGCCAGCCCGAACGCCAGCATCAACTTCAACACCCGCTTCAGAGTCCGCTTCATCGAATCACCTCTCCCAAGAGTCTGTCACAGGTCGAGTGGCCGTGCAGGCGTGAGCCCACACTGTCTCCGTGACTTCCGGGGGCCGTTGACAAGAGCCCTCGCTACGGGGACATGCGCGAACTCTCACGAGTAGCGTCATCGCATGGGCTGGGGAGTCGGGTGGCAGGATCGTCTGAGATATCGCTTCGATCGTCTGCTGGCGCGCGGTTCGGCCGCCACGATCATCTGGGTGGTCGGCCTGGCAGTGTTCCTGGCTTTGATCGGCGGCGTCGTGTTCTGGGCGCTCGACCTCGAGTTCGACGGCCAACGAGGTCCGGCTGAATCGTTCTGGCAGGCGTTCCTGATCGCCATCGGCAGCGGCGGGATCCTCGACGACGGATGGGGCCCGCGACTCGTCACGTTCACATTCGTGTTCGCCGGGGTGTTCCTGACGGGATCGCTCATCGGTGTGCTGGTGGCCGCCGTCAACAAGCGGGTCGACGAGCTGCGGCGCGGTCGCGGCAGGGTGCTCGAGACGGGCCACACCGTGGTCGTCGGGTGGTCACCGAGGTTGATGAGTGTCGTCGATGAGCTGTTGGCCGAGACACCGGGTCGCCGAGGTGTCCGTGTCGTCGTGCTCGCAGACCGCGACAAGCAGGAGATGGAGGATGCCTTCCGGGCGAGACACCGCGGCAGGGAACGAGCTCAGGTGTTGTTCCGAATGGGAGATCCTTCCAGTCGATCCGATCTGGAACTGGTTGGCGTGGACAAGGCGAGAGCTGTCATCGTCCTTTCCGAGGGGAGTTTCGTGGACGCAACGGCGATCCGTCGGTCGCTCGCGGCACACACGGTCGAACCGGACGACGCCCACGTCGTGGTCGAGATCGGGAATCCGAGAGTGGCGCGATCGCTGTCGGCGGCCACCGCCGGGGATGTGGCCGTCGTCTCGGTCGAGGATGTCGTCGCCGACATGCTCGCACAGTCGATCCGACGTCCACACATGGCGCGGGTATTCGAGCAGTTGCTGTCGTACGGCGGCTCCGAGCTGTACGTCGTCGCAGCGACAGAGCTCGAGGGAACACGGTTCTGGGAGGCGACCCGACGTCTCGACGGCGCTGCGCTCCTCGGCGTCGTCGACGGCCACGATCGGCCGGAGCTTCTGCCGGCGGAAGACCGGGCCCTGCGGGCGACCGATCGCGTCGTGGTGGTTGCAGCCGAAGCCACCCCTCCGCGACCGACCGCCCAGACGTACGAACCGATCGAAGTGTGCCAACCCGAGGTGCAGGATCCGGTCACGGCGCTGATCATCGGCTGGAACGACGCCGCCGGTGGGGTCCTCGACCGGCTCGGGGGTTATCTCCCGTTCGGATCGCGGATCGATGTGATGGCGGATTCGACGCTCTTGACCGCCGGCATCCCCGATTGGTCGTGGGGGTTCGACGGATCGTTCACACATACGAAGCACCGGCCTGAGCACGTGATCGACGCGATCGGGCGGTCGCGACCCGACGTCATCGTCGTGCTCGGCTACTCCGACGGCATGAGCCACTCCGAAGCCGACGCTCTGACGCTGCTCACGCTGATGACACTCGAGCAGGCCCGATCGGCCGGAGACATGAGCAGGACGCGGATCGTGACCCAGCTCTACGACCGGGATCTGGCACCTCTGGCCGATTCCCACGTCGACGAGGGTGACTTCATCGTCACCGACGCGCTGGCCAGCCGACTGCTGGTACACGCCTCTCGCAACCCGTCGGTCTCGGGAGCGTTCCGGGAGTTGTTCGACGCCTCCGGGCCGATCGTCGACCTGTTCGACGTCGGGTCGGGAGAGGTCAGGTATGGCGCCGTCGTGGAGTCCCTGAGTCGGGACGGGATCGTTCCGCTGGGGGCGGTCATGAGCGGGTCGGTCATCCTGTCCCCACCGCTCGATTCGTCGCTCGTGCTCGCCGCAGGCGACCGAATCGTGGCCGTCCGGCCCTCGAACCTCCGGCAGGTCGAGCTCGTGATCGAGGGCGATTCGGTGATGGCCGAGTCGACGCCGGAGACGATCTGACTGGCGATCCTCTACGATCGGCCGGCCAGACCGGAGGGAACCATGTCGTATGCAGATCCGACCGACGAGCAACTCGTCGAGATCTATCGGTCGACCAGGACGATCGCCGTCGTCGGCGCATCGACCAATGAAGCGAAGCCGGCACACAAGATCCCGGCGTACCTCCAGGGGGCCGGATTTCGGATCATCCCGGTGAATCCCGCAGCCGGCGAGATCCTGGGCGAGAAGGCCGTCGACTCGCTTGCGGACATCACCGAGGCGGTTGACGTCGTCAACGTGTTCCGGCGGGCGGAGCTGGCGCCCCCGATCGCTTCTGAGGCGGTCTCGATCGGAGCCGGTGTGCTGTGGCTGCAGGCG
>CBDTYK010000122.1:0-5209 GCA_965364595.1 uncultured bacterium | reverse complement strand
GTGCTGCGAGTCGCAGCCGGGATCGCGATCGGCATCGCTGCCGGCTTCGCCACGCTGATCCTCTTCTTCGTCGGCGCCGTGACGGCGACGGGCTGCTTCATCGAGTGCAACGACCCGAACGTCGTGGGCGGGAGCCTTCTCCTCGCAGGAGCGGTCCTCGCTGCGGCCGTGACCGTCACGTCAGTCGTATGGGGAGCAATCGGCTGGAATCGTCGGGTGCTCGCCAGGGTGGCGGCAGCAGTGGCCGGCCTCGCCACACTCGTCGTGCTCGTGGCCGTGTCGAGCTTCTGATCGCGCCCTCAAGCAGTCAGCTGAGCCTCGGTGAGCCGGGTGTAGAGGCCGTTCGCCTCGACGAGCGCGTCGTGGGTGCCCTCCTCCACGATGGTCCCATCCGATATCACAACCAGCCGGTCGGCATCCCTCACGGTGCTGAGCCGATGGGCGATCACGAGTGTCGTGCGCCCTTCCATCAGTCGTTCCAGCGCTGCCTGGACGAGACCCTCGGATTCGGAGTCGAGTGACGAGGTCGCTTCGTCGAGGATGAGAATCCGGGGATCGGCCAGCAGTGCGCGGGCGATCGCCACCCGTTGCCGCTGCCCGCCCGAGAGTTTGATCCCGCGCTCGCCCACAACCGTCCGATACCCATCGGGGAACCCCGAGATGAACTCGTGAGCATTGGCCGCCTCGCAGGCTTCCACGAGCTCGGCGTCGCTCGCATCCGGACGACCGATCCTGAGGTTCTCGGCGATCGTGCCGCTGAACAGCTGCACCTCTTGGGGAACTGCGGCCATCGTCGAGCGAAGCGAATCGAGAGACTGCTCCCGTACGTCGACGCCGTCGATGAGCACCCGGCCCGCGGTCGGGTCGTAGAAGCGCGGGATCAACTGCACGAGCGTCGACTTGCCGGCGCCGCTCGGACCGACCAGCGCCACCACCTGCCCGGGGGCGACGTCGAGATCGATCGAGGTGAGCACTTCGATGTCTCGGCCGGGGTAGGTGAAGTCGACGCCCTCGAATCGAACCGAGCCGACCCGCTCCGGTGTCTTCGGATGCTCGACCTCTGCCACCTCGGGAGCCTCGTCGAGGAGTTCGAAGATCCGTTTCGATGCGCCGAGCGCCTCCTGGAGTTGGGAGTAGAGACCGGTGAAGGCGCCGATCGCCCCGGCGACGACCAGGGTGTAGAGCAGGAACGTGACCAGCTCACCGACCGTGAGTGATCCGTCGAGCACCTGGCGGCCACCCACCCAGAGCACGACGGCGAGCGTCCCGAAGCCGAGGAACGTCACGAACGGCACGAAGATCGCCCGGAGGCGGGTTCGTCGAAGGGCGATCGCATACGACCGGCGGATGTCGGCGTCGTACCGACCCGTGGCGGGTGCCTCCGCCGTGAACCATTTGACGACCCGGATCGACGCGATGGACTCGTCCGCGAACGCGTTCGCGGTGGCGACCTCGTCCTGGAACTCGGTCGACACCCGGGCGAGCCGGCGGCCGAAGAAGGATCCGCCGATGATGATGAACGGCAGGAACGTGAGGACGGCAAGCGAGAGCAACGGGCTCAGAATGACGAGCAGCACGACACCACCGATCATCGAGATGCCCTGGAACAGCGCCTGAGCGACCACCGAGGAGACGGTCGACTGCACCACCGCCACGTCCGACGTCAGCCGAGAGGTGATCTCTCCGGTCTTTCGGCCATCGAAGAACGGAACCGGCAGCATCACGATCCGAGCGAACACGGACCGGCGCAGGTCTGCGACCACGCCCTCGCCGACGACGCCGAGGGCGTAGATCCTCAAGAAGTTGAAACCTGCCTGGAACAGGAAGACGCCGATGAGGATCAGTGCGATCGTGTCGAGGTCGCTGGTGTCGGCGTCGTCGAGTGCCGTGTCGACGAGGGTGCCCATGATCTGAGGGAAGACCAGACCGAGCGCCGCCGAGATCGCAACGCCGAACGAGGCAACCGCCAGCCACTTCTTGTACGGACTGATGAAGCCGAACAGCCGTCTGAGCTGGCCAACCTGCGCCCGATCGAATCTCAGGCGCTCTCCTTCACCAGTCGCGGCACGTCGCCGCCCACGCATCGGACGCATCCGGGAGATGCTACGGCGACCGCGGACCAAGGCTGAGGGCTGTGACGCGCAACGAGCTCAATGCGCCGGCATGGGTCGGGAGGCAACGACGTCCGCTCCGGTTCCGAGTACGTCCAGTCGGATGACCTGCCCGAGCGCGACGGGCGCCGTCACCCGGACCGACCGCAAGCTCCGCACGACGTCATGCACGAGATGCTTCGGCACCTCGGCGGTCGTGTGGACCGGGAGCCTCGACCAGCGCCCTCCCTCGACGGCGACGGTGGTCGTCACCATGCGACGGGGGTCGTGATGCTCACGTTCGGCGAATGTCTTGCCTTTGCGACACGAATGCCCTCTGACTTCCACGACCGACCCGTCCAGATCCTCTTCGACCTCGAGCCGGCACCCGAGCGGGCAGCCGATACAGAGATAGTGCGTGACGTCACTCATCGTCGGGCCCGCTCTCCTCTCGCGGCAGGATGTCGATCTTGAGCGCGTCCCCGTGGAAGTTCTCGAGGAACCTGGGTCGCACCTTGAGCGACACCATCTCGGCGGGCACTACGTATCGGAGCCGCTTCTCGTAGAGGTCGCCCAGTCTGAGCCAGCTCTTCTCGAGCGAGCGCCTGACTCGCAGGTAGACGACATGCTCGCGGTCGGAGGAGATGGTGTGTGGAACGATCGAGGCGATGTTCTCTCCCGGGAGCAGACGGATGTTGTCGGCGGGCCGTGATCGGCCCGTGGCGAACTCCCCGGCGCACCGACCTGCCAGCAGCGCCTCCTGGCTGACGAAGTCCACGAGATCGTGGATGTGGACGACGTTGCCTGCGGCGAAGACGCCGTCCCGGGACGTCTCCATCGTCGAGGACACGATCGGCCCGCCTGTCGTGGGATCCATCCTCAGGCCGAGCTTCGCCGACAGCTCGTTCTCCGGGATCAGCCCGATGGAGACCAGCAGCGTGTCGCACTCGATCTCGGTCGTCCGGGCGAGGTCGGGCTCCAGTTGCTCGTTGACCGGCGCCACCGTCACTCGTTCGAGCCGATCGCTGCCGTGGATGCCCACGACGGTCGTGGAGAGATGGAGCGGAATGTCGTAGTCGTGGAGACACTGGACGATGTTGCGGGTCAGGCCGTTGGCGTGAGGCATCAGCTCGTAGACGCCCGACACTTCGATGTCCTCGAGGGCGAGACGACGAGCCATGATCAAGCCGATGTCGCCAGATCCGAGGATCACAGCTCGCCGTCCTGGGAGATAGCCGAGCTGATTCACGAACTTCTGGGCGAGGCCGGCGGTCATCACCCCGGAGGGTCTCGTACCGGGAATCCTGATGGCGCCTCTCGTTCGCTCACGGGCGCCCATCGCCAGCACGACGGCACCCGCCTGAACCAAGGAGATCCCGGTCGATGGCGACGCGACCGTCAGGGTCCGGTCGGTGTCTATGTCGAGGACGTAGCTGTCGGTCGCAACGTCGATGTGATCGTCGATCAACTCCTCGATGAGCCTTGCTGCGTACTCGGGCCCGGTCAGCTCCTCACCGAAGTGATGCAGACCGAATCCGTTGTGGATGCACTGATTGAGGATCCCTCCGAGCTCGATCTCCCGATCGACGATCAAGATCCGATCAGCGCCGGCCTCGAGTGCGCCGATCGCAGCCGACATGCCGCCGGGGCCACCTCCGACGATCACCACGTCGTATCTGATCGCCAGCTGTGTCACGTTGCGTCCTCACGTTCACACACGATCCAGGTCCCCGGGCCTCGTTTGGTGACCTCGGAGATCGAGCAGTCGTGGGCGTCGGAAAGCAGCTGCATGCACCGTGACGTGCAGAAGCCCCCCTGGCAGCGACCCATGCCTGCGCGGGTACGGAACTTCAATCCGTCGAGGGTCCGGGCTCCACGGTCGATGGCATCGGCGATCTCACCTTCGGTCACCATCTCACACCGGCACACGATGTGCGCGTAGCGGCGATCCCGGAACACCAGCGACTCGAGATCCGATAGCTCGAGCTCTGAAACCCGAACTGGGCGCGGGGCCGGCGGTTCGATGTCCGATCTCGGGGACAGGTCGAGCCCGGCGGCCGCCAGCAGCCCAACGACGTCCTCCGCTATCGCCGGGGCGGCGGTGAGACCTGGCGACTGGATGCCAGCCACGTTGTAGAAGCCGGGAACCGATGTCGGGCCGATGACGAAGTCGTCCCCCGGAGCTACCGCGCGGAGGCCGGCGAATTCTGCGATGCAGTCTCGCTCGCTGATGCCCGGAACGAGGCGTTGGGCCATCGCGAACACCTCATCAGCACCGGCCCGCGTCGTGGAGAGATCGTTCTTGTCGTCGACCGGCGATGCAGTCGGCCCGACCATGATCGTCCCGTCATAGGTCGGGATGACCAGGACTCCCTTCGATGTCGGCGTGGGGCAGGGAAAGATCGTTCTCCGGACGATGCCTGCAAGTCGCTTGTCGAGCAGGTACTCCTCGCCTTTGCGCGCCCCGATCGGGAGTTCGATGCCGACCATCTCACAGATCCGATCAGCGAAGAGACCGGCGGCGTTGACGACGAACCGGGTGGCGATGCGCTCGTCTCCAACGTGGACAACCAGATGTGAGTCGAACGCCGTGATGGCCGTCACGGGGCGGCCCACGATCAGCTCCAGCCCGTTGTCGACGGCGTCGTCGATCAGAGCGAAACACGCCTCGTAGGGGTTGACGACTGCGGCAGTGGGGCCGTGCAGGGCGGCGAGTGCCTCCGTCGAGATGTTCGGCTCTTCGCGGTGGATGCGGTCCGGGCCCCACAACTCGAGGCCGGTCACCCCCCGCTCCTTGCCCGTGACCTCGATCTCTTCCAGCGTCTGGAGCTGGTCTTCGTCGAACGCAATGGTCAGGTCGCCGTTCTGGAGGAACCCGAAGCCGAGCTCGGTGGCGAGCTTCTGCCACATCTGATTGCCGCGCCACACCAGATCACCTTTGACGGTGTCGGGGGTCGTGTGGTGTCCGGCGTGGATGATGCCGCTGTTGGCTTTGGAGGTTCCGAACCCGACTTCGACTTCACGTTCGATCAGGGCGACATCGACCCGGTATCGGGTGAGCCATCGCGCAACGGCGCACCCGACGACGCCACCGCCAATGACCACAACGTCCTTCACCA
>CBDTYK010000121.1:0-5236 GCA_965364595.1 uncultured bacterium | reverse complement strand
CCTGTGATACCAATGTCGAGACCGGCCGGGGTCTCCCAGCGGGCAACGGTGATGCGAAGCTCGCCGCCGTCGCGAGCGGTGTACACCTGCTGGACCAGGTTCTTGCCGAAGGTCGATTCCCCGATCACGGTCGCGCGACCTTGCTCCTTGAGCACCGCCGCCAGCACCTCGGAGGCTGACGCCGACGCGCGGTTGACGAGCACGAGCAGCTGCATGGAAGGATTCGCCAGCCCTCCGTCGATGACTTCCCAGGGGTATTCGTAGTCTCGGCCGCGCTCGATCATGACCAGCTCACCATCGAGGAACTGGCTCGCGATGGCCTGGGCGGCGAGCACGAGCCCGCCGGGATTGTCACGTAGGTCGAGGATCATCGCTGTGGCGCTCCCGACTTCGGACAGCTGCAGCACCTGGCCGACCAGTTGCGCCGATTGCTGGCTGAACGTGTTGAGCCGGAGGTACGCGACGGACCCGGTGACCATCTCGAACTCGACCGGATCGAAGCGGAAGTCCTCCCTGACGAGCGACTTGACCAGAGGGCCGGTCTCACGGTCGATCTCGATCTCGACGGACACTCCTGCCGGCCCGAACAGGAGAGCAGTCGCTGCCTCCGCCGACAGTCCGTCGATGGACTCCCCATCGACTGCAACGATGACGTCCCCGACGATGACACCTGCATCGGCGGCAGGTGTGATCGGGAACACCGACACGACCTCCAGCCGGCAGGTTCCCGAGATCACGCTGCACGGCTCCCCCGATGTCGATCGAGCCGACACACTCAGTCCGAGGTCGTAGACGGCGCCGGATCCGAGCTCATCGAGCTGGTCGACGTAGTCGGGTGGGACGTAGGACGAGAAGGGGTCGAGAGCGTATTGGAAGATGCCGTTGAGCGCTCCCTGGACCAGCACCCCCGGGTCGTCATGATCGGTCTTGAGCCGCTCCAAGACGGTTTCGCACACCGGGAGGAAGTCCTCGTCTGGAATGGTGCAGCGGAACACCTCCCCTGGGGGGTTGGTGGCGTCGGTCGAAGGTACGGCCCGCACACCGAGATTCGCGGCGGCGACCAGCTCGGCCCGATCGACCTCGTCGACGTAGATCTCGTCGATGAGCTCGACGGCTTGGCACATGATCGCCCAGGTGCGGGGCGGCGCTCCGGTGCAGGAGGACGGCTCGACCACGGTGGCCGGCTGGGTGGCTCTCGGCACTGTTGGAACGGCGGAGGTGGGAGGGGCGGTCGGAACGGCCGGCTGCGCCGATCCGCCGCACGCCGCCAGGACCAACACGAGCGCAGCAGACAGGCGTTTCATACCTGGTTCTTTCGGCGCGTGGACTTGCGGCCTGTAGATCGGATGAGAAACACAGAGCCGACCACGGTCGTGAGCGCAAAGAGGAACCATTGAACTGCGTAGGCGAGATGAGGGCCGTCGTCGTCGAATGTGGGCGTCTCCAGCGCAACCGGGAAGCGTTCGGCTTCGTCCGGCGAGATCAGCTGCGCCCAGACGGGAGCGAGGTCGGTGCACTGTTCGCCGAGCCGATCCAGATCGATCCGGTTGATGACCTCGAGCCGGCCCTCGGGCTCGATCCGCCCAACGGCAGGGATCGGCTGCGACGCTCGCAGCAGGAGCTCGACTTCCACCGTGCCGTCAGGGGGTGGAGCAGCATCGATCGGTGGCGTGTCCAGTGCGAGCGGAACCCAACCGCGGTTGACGAGGATCGTGGTATCGCCGAACCGGAATGGGGTGATGACGTGAAAGCCGGCAACGCCGTTGTTCACCTGATTGCGAACCAAGACCTCTTCGGCCGGGACGAACACTCCCTCCGCGATGGCGCGGCGGTTCTCGAGCGAGTCGACCGATGTGCCTGCTGCCGTGAGCGTGCTCGCCAGATCGGCGGGCTCGACGGCGATGCGAGCGGACGAGATCTGGTTCTCGAGCTGGACTTCACGGTGGCGGTTCAGCTGCCAGTTCCCGAGCGCGATGAACACCGCAACGACCGTGCCAACCACGATCAGCGCTGCGATCCAGCGCGGAGAACGAAGAAACCGGTACATCATTGTCCATGTAAGTCGGATCGGTCTCCGAAGCCGATTTCAGGCTGCGCCGGCTGTCTCGGATTGATCGAGGCCGAGCACCCTGGCAGCGACATCGGCGAGGCCCAGCTCGTTCTCGGCGGCGAAGGCCACCGGCCGAGCGATCCAGTCCTGCACTGATCGTTCAGTCGTCAAGCCTGCTTCGATCGCGGCTCGTGCGACGTCATCGGACCAGTACCAGGCCATGCGGGCTCCTCGAATCGGGCAGACGGAGGTGTCTGCGGAGGTCGGGCGGGACATCTCCGAACGTAGCTCCGGTGCCGGCCGTTGTCGAGGGTCAGTTTTCGCGCTCTCCGAAGACCGCTGCCACACCGGGTCGGCGGGGATCGGTCGCAGCGGACAACCGCCCGTTGGGCTCGACCAGCGCGGCGCCCACACCGCCGAAGTACATGTTCAGCTCGTCGAACCAGTCGACAGGCAGCGGATGATCGGGCACCATCGCTCCCGGCTCTGCCTTGATGACAGCCTTCCCTGCCTCATCGACTGCGACGTGGATACGCGGGTGATCGAGCGCCTCTTGCAGCGACGCTCCCTCGAGCGCCAGCGCGCCGACGACCGAAGCCAGCGCCGAGCTGATGCGATCCGCTCCAGGAGAGCCGATCGCGAGCATTCCCCGCTCTGACGACCTGAGCAGTGTCGGTGCCATGTTGGAGTTCAAGCGTTCGCCCGGCACGAGACCGGCCGGTTCGCCGACCAACTCCAACTCCCCCATGCCGTTGTTCATGTACAACCCTGTTCCGGTCGGGATCACTCCTGATCCGTATCCGGCGGACAGTGTGATGGCGCAGGCGACGCCGTCGGAGTCGACGGCGGAGACGTGCACCGTGGAAGGCGATCGGATGGGATCGCCGGGAAGGCCGGATAGGAACTCGTGGATGTCGGCAGACCGATCGAGGGTTTCGTGGAGCGGCCCCCGACGCCAGCGGAAGAGCTGCTCCTGGGCGTCGAGGAATGCAGCGGGATCACCCTGTTCCAGCCCCGCGAGCAACGCGATCAGACCTGCGCCCCCGACGGCCGGCGGCGGATTCGTGTAGAGGTCCCACTCGCCGACCGAGTGCACGAGCGGTCGGCGTTCGAGGTCACGGTAGGAGGTGAAGTCGGTCGGACCGATCAGGCTCCCTCGACGCCACAGATCGTCGGCGATTCGCATCCCGAGTGTTCCGGACAGTATCGCCATCGGGCCCTCTTCGGCGATCGAGTTGAGCGTGGACACGGCCTCGGGCATGTGCACGAGATCGTTCGCCGTCACGAGCGCGCCGCCGGGATGCAGCACCGCTCGAGAACCGGGATCGTGTCCGAAGACGGCTTCGCCCGAATACCCGAGGTAGTAGAGACAGCTGCTCCCGAGCGTGAAGCCTGCCTCGAGGATCTCCACCGTGGGCATGACGAGGTTCGCGAAGTCGGTTCGGCCGTGGAGGCTGTGCACCCGGTCGAACGCGGCCCAGGCTCCCGGGACTGCCACGCTCGCCGGCCCAACCATCGTGGTCAATCCGCCGCCGTAGCCCATGTCGGCCCGAATCATGTTCGGTTCGGGCTGGTGGCCATGGAGACCCGGGACGGCCATGTACCCGTCGTGAACGACTGGATCCTCCTCGAACCCGGAGACGGTCACGAACGCTCCCGCACCCGGAGCGGCAACGCCGACCTCGGTGAACATCGCTGCGATCGCGGCTGCGATCGCAGCATCGACCGCTCCGCCACCGTGAGCGGCGACGGATTGGGCAGCGCGTGCTGCCGGAACGGACGGAGCGGCGACAGCGACCTCGATCATGACCGCAGAACCCTACCGAGATCCCGTCGAGTCTTCGACATCGAGTCTCGAACGCGGGGTGACCGGCGGAACCGTCCGGGAGAGGTCAAGGAGTCCGTCGAGGTCCGGGAAGCTGATGGCATCTGCGACGAGCTCGACCCTTCCGGGGCGGTCCCAGGGATCGGCCGAGCAACGGCGCATCAGTGGTCCAGCCACGAACACTCTGGAACCGCACTGGGCGGTTTCCAAAGCGGCCGAATGCAGCTCCGGCGGGACGACCACCGGAAGCACGTCGAACCGGTCCCGGCCCTCAGGGTGGACACACACCAACAGTCGAGCTCGTTGCGAACCGTCGGGTAACCGCTCGAGATCCGGGGGCAGGGCGAGCCGACCGCTCACGAGCGCGATATTGAGATCCATGACGTTCCCCTCGTCCACTCGGGGAAGTGCCGATCCCAACCTAGGAACGGGATCTGACGAATTCAGCGGGCGAGCTCGGCCTCGAGCTCTTCCAGCCATGGCAGTTCGGCATCGTGGTCCCGGATCGCCGCCAGGAACTTCGCAGCAGCCGCGTCGTCGCCGGCGGCATGCGCCACTCGAGCTCCCACCGCCCAACGTCTCACGAGGCTCTCCGGCGGGTTCGAGACCAGCCGAGCGTTGATCACTTTCCACGCTTCGTCCACCCGGCCCTCATCGACGAGGTGGCTGGCGTAGACCACTCTGGCCTCGTTGTCCGTGTCCCGCCCGCCTCCGAGTTCGTGGAACAGGTCATAGGTCTTCCCCACGTCATTGCTCCGCCCCAACGCCCGCAGGCAGTCCATCTCGATCGGCATCTGATCCGTCTCGCCGGACATGCGTCGGAAGGCTCGGAGTTCTTTCAGCGCCTCATCCCAGTTGCCGATGTGATACGCAGACAATCCGAGCAGCTCTCTGATCGTCGCTGACCTCGACGACGCTGCTTTTGCCTTTCGAAGGGCAGCAGCGGCCGGCTTGTATCGATCGGCCGCGAACGCCTCTACCCCGTTCTCCAGCTCCCGGATCGCCGCTTCACGCCGCTCCTTCGGAGTCGAGCGGGTGATCTCGTCGCGGATCCAGCGCGGCAGCTGCCCACCGGCGTGGAGCTTCTTGCGATCCTCACGAGACGGGCTCTGTCCGGACGGCCCGCCCTTGCCGCGATCAGATCCCTGTCGTTTCTGCCCGGGCCCGCCTCGACGTCCCGGTCCCGACGACTGACGGCGCGGACCGCCACCCTTGCCCGGCGGGCGACCCCCGTTGTTCCCGCCTCGATTGCGACGCTGTCCGTCAGCCATATGTGTCCTTTGCAAACAGAAAGAGGGCCGACGATTGTCGACCCTCTCAATTTTAATGCCCGGCGGTGACCTACTCTCCCAGGGGGTTGC
>CBDTYK010000120.1:0-5262 GCA_965364595.1 uncultured bacterium | reverse complement strand
AGCTTCCCGGCTCCGCACCGCTCTCCCACGACGGCGTCGTCGTGGGATCGGCAGCGGCGCTCGTCTTCAGTCGTCGTCAGACCCTGCTCAAGATGTCGTTCAACATCGCGCAGTATGCCCTGAACGCCGGCGTCGCAGTCTTAGTGTTCCGTCAACTGCTTCCAGATCTCGACCCGCTCCAGCCGAAGGCCGTGCTGGCTTCTCTTGCTGCGGTTTCTGCTGCGTTGATCGTCTCGGAGGCTTCGATCGTCATGGTCATCCTGTTGACGGGAGGGCAGATGAAGCCGCGGGACGTCGCCGAGACGGTGAGCCTGGGTCTGTTCGGGACGCTGTTGTCCGGCACCCTCGGTCTCCTGGTCGTGGTCCTGGCCGTGGCTGCTCCGTGGGCCGTGTGGATCGGCGCAGTTCCGCCGGCGATCATGTACCTCGCGTACCGCAGCCACGCCGAGCAGCGGAACCAGACCGAGCGCCTCCAGTCGATGCACCGAGTGACCGAATCGATTCACACAGCCCCGGTCGTCGATGAGGCGATGGCCGCAGCGGCGTCGAGCGCTCGCCAACTCGTCGAGGCGACGTGGGTGGAGATCGTGGTCATCACGAGCGGCTTCCGTGCCCTGCGGACCTACGACGGCGACGAAGAGAGCATGTCGATGACGCCGACCGTGATTCGGCCCGAGCTGGTCCGTTGGTGGCCCCGGGTGTTCGGTGAGGCTGGAACCTTCATGGACCGGCAGGGGAGTTCTGCCGTGACCGCGGCGCCGCCGATACACAAGGATCTCATCGTTGTTCCGATCATCGGCGCAGAGACGATCCACGGATACCTGCTCGCCGCCGATCGTGTGGGTGACGTCAGCTCCTTCGATCTCGGCGACGCCCGGCTGCTCGAGAGCGTCGCCAAGCAGGTCAGCGTCGCGCTCGACAACGGAATGCTCGAAACGTCGCTCGCAGCGGTTACCGAGCTCAAGGAGCGTCTCGAGGAGATGGTCGAGTCGAAGGATCGCTTCATTGCGTCGATCAGTCACGAATTGCGGACACCACTCACCGCTGTCGTCGGTCTCTCCCAAGAACTCGACCGCAACATGCACATGTTCTCTGCGGAGGACGTCGCAGAATTCATCCACATGATCTCTGATCAGGCCACGGAGCTGTCCCACATCATCGAAGACCTCCTGGTCGCTGCCCGCGCCGACATCGGGACGCTGGCAGTCCGGCCGGAGCGGCTCGATGTGATGGCAACGGTGGAGCAGCTGACCTCGCCGTCCCTGGCGTTCGCCGGAAGCGATCCGCTGCCGATCATCGGTGACGCTCCCGACGCCTTCGCAGACGGGGTTCGATTCAGGCAGGTTCTGCGCAACCTCCTGACGAATGCACGGCGATATGGAGGCGGATCCGTCTACGTCGAGGTCGGCACTCGGCGCAATCTCGTGACCATCGCGGTTGTGGACGACGGCGAAGGCGTCCCCGACGACAGGATCGAGGCGATCTTCGAGCCCTACGAGCGAGCCCACTCCGAGCCAACCCAGCCGGGATCCGTCGGACTCGGGCTGTCCGTCGCCCGACAACTGACACGCATGATGGGCGGCGACCTCGCCTACGCCCGGGTCGATGGCACGACGAGGTTCGAGATGTCGGTCCCCAAGTACATCGAGGCGTCCCTGCCGATCGCAACCCAGAGCCGCTGATCGACGGGTGGCCGTGCGGGGTAGCACCCGTCCCTGGTATGGATACGAAACGCTCTGCAACACATCCTGGGCGGCAGCGCTTGCTCCAGGAGGCGGCTCGGACGACGAAGAGGTCCCGGGCGCGACCATCGCCGATGAGACGACACCGCAGTGCGACGTGCTCGTTCCCGTGACCGAGGGACCCGCCACGACCCCGGCGCCACCACGACGGAGCCAGCCCATTCGCGGTCTTGTCGGCCGGTTTTGCGTTCACCGCAGGCCATGTCGTATCATGGCGGTCCGGTTTCCGGTCGTTCGCGCCTGTGACCAGGTTGATGCTTCTCGCAGACGCCAATCGCCATCGCGAACGTGGTCCATTGACCCAGTCCTCTGTCCCGCCGCCAACGTGCTCGGGTCGAGGTGTGGGCGAGCCTACCGCCGGGCCACCACTGGAGGCCGAGAATGACATGTAGTCGACATGGCGGCGGTCCTTGATTGGGCCGACAAGGAGAAACGCATGAAGGTTCGTCCTTCCACGAAGAAGATGTGCGAGAAGTGTCGCATCATCCGCCGGCGAGGCCGGGTCTGGGTGATCTGCGAAAACCCTCGACACAAGCAAAGGCAGGGCTGATATGGCTCGTATCGCTGGAGTAGACCTCCCTCGAGACAAGCGGGTCGAGATCGGCCTCACCTACATCTACGGCATCGGACTGACCCGGGCGCAGCACATCTGCGATGCGCTCGGAATGGATCGTGACACCAAGGTCCGAGACCTGACCGACGACGAAGCCGCCAAGATCCGGCGGTACATCGACAACAGCTACACCGTCGAAGGTGATCTTCGCCGCGAGGTGCAGCAGAACATTCGCCGCAAGATCGAGATCGGGTCCTACCAGGGCATCCGGCACCGACGTGGCCTCCCCGTGCGCGGCCAGCGCACGCACACGAACGCCCGCTCCCGCAAGGGCAAGCGTACGGCGATCGCAGGGAAGAAGAAGGTCGGGAAGTAGGGATAGCCAATGACCTCCAAACCAGCACAGGGAGCCAAGCGCGTCCGTCGCCGCGAGCGGAAGAACATCGCACACGGGCAGGCGCACATCAAGGCCTCGTTCAACAACACGATCATCAACATCACCGACCAGGCCGGGAACACCGTCGTGTGGACCTCGGGTGGCTCGGTGGGATTCAAGGGTTCACGCGAGTCTACGCCGTACGCCGCCCGGGGGGCGGCCGAAGAGGCAGCCCGTCGCGCAGGCGAGCACGGGATCCGCAAGCTCGACGTCATCGTGTCGGGCACCGGCTCCGGTCGTGATACCGCAGTCCGCACGCTCCAGAACATGGGGATGGAAGTGACCGGGGTGAAGGACATCACCCCGACCGCCCACAACGGCGTGCGTCTCAAGAAGCGTCGGAGGGGCTGACCATGGCTCGTTACACAGGACCTCGTCACAAGGCGTGCCGGCGTGCCCGCACGCCACTGTGCCAGTCGAAGAAGTGCCCGGTCGATACCCGGCCATATCCACCCGGTGAGCACGGCCGCGGTCGTATCCGCGAGTCGGACTATCTGATCCAGCTGCGCGAGAAGCAGAAGCTGCGCACCATGTACGGCGTGCTCGAGAAGCAGTTCCGCCGCTACTACGAGCTGTCGGACCGTCAGCCCGGGATCACCGGTGACAACCTGCTACGACTCCTCGAGTCACGCCTCGACAACGTGGTGTGGCGTTCGGGTCTAGCTGCCACCAGGCCGCAGGCTCGTCAGCTCGTCAACCACGGGCATTTCCAGGTCAACGGCAAGAAGGTCGACATCCCGTCCTATCGGGTGCGTGCCAACGACGTCGTGACCGTCAAGGAGAAGTCGAAGGACCTCGTTGCGATCCAGCATTCGATCGAGTCGCTGTCCCACCCGATCCCGGATTGGCTCAGCGTCGATCACGATGCGCGCAAGGTCGAAGTGCGTGACCTTCCACGACGTGACCAGATCGACACCGCCATCAACGAGCAGTTGATCGTCGAGCTCTACTCCAAGTAGCCCGATTTCGAAGAGGAGTACCACATCGTGTTGATCGTTCAACGTCCACAAATCGAAGAGCAGCAGTTGTCGGACAACCGCTCGAAGTTCATCGTCGAACCGCTCGAGCCGGGCTTCGGCTACACGCTGGGAAACACCCTCCGCCGCACGCTGTTGTCGCGGATCCCCGGCGCTGCCGTCACCTCGATCCAGATCGAGGGAATCCAGCATGAGTTCACCACCATCCCCGGCGTCGTCGAGGATGTGGTCGACATCATTCTGAACGTCAAGCAGATCGTCATCCGGCTGGACGGCGTCGACGCCCAGACCCTCTACCTGTCCGCCAAGGGCGCCGGTGAGGTCACGGCAGGCGACATCAAGGTGCCGGCCGGCGTCGAGATCGTCAATCCCGACCAGCTGATCGCAACCCTGTCGGCCAGTGGTCGGCTCGAGATGGAGCTGACCGTCGGCCCGGGCGTCGGCTATCGAACGGCGGCTGACGCGATGACGACCGGTGCCATCGGTGTCATCCCGGTGGACGCCATCTATTCGCCCGTTCGCAAGGTCGCGTATCAGGTCGAGAACACCCAGGTCGGTGACATCACCAACTTCGATCGTCTCGTGCTCGACGTGGAGACCAATGGCGCGCTCAGTCCAAGCGAAGCGGTCTCGTCTTCGGGTAAGACGCTCGCCGAGTTGATGACCCTCTTTGCCGACATGGGCGAGGGCGTCGGCCTCGAACTCGGTGAGGTGCAGACGGAGAGCTCCAGCTCGCCCGACCTCGACCTGCCGATCGAAGCCCTCGACCTGTCGGAGCGGCCCCGCAACTGTCTGCGTCGTGCCCAGGTGAAGACGGTGGGTGAGCTGGTTCAGCGCACCGCCGACGATCTCCTGAACATCACGAACTTCGGCCAGAAGAGCCTCGAAGAGGTCACGGCGAAGCTCGATGAGCTGGGCCTCTCGCTGGCCGACGGAGGGAACTGATGCCTCGTCCTCGCAAGGGCGCGCGTCTGGGGAACTCTCCCCACCACGAGCGCAAGATCCTCGCCAACCTGACCACGTCGCTGATCGCCGAGGGCAAGGTCGAGACCACCCTCGCCAAGGCGAAGGCTGTTCGTCCGCTCGCCGAGAAAATCATCACGAAGGCCGGCAAGGGTGACCTGCACGCTCGGCGGGTCGTGCTCCGCACGATCACCGACAACGAGGTCGTCACCAAGCTGTTCGATGAGGTCGCTCCCGAGTATGTCGACCGTCCAGGTGGTTACACCCGGATCACCAAGCTCGGCCCACGTCGCGGCGACGGCGCCGAGATGGCGGTCATCGAACTCGTCTGAGACCCGCTGCACGCAACACGCTGCACGCAACACGCTTGAAGCCCGGGCACGTGCCCGGGCTTCACTCATGGTGTGTCCCCTCGGAGCGGCAGCGACGGGGGGAAGGGTCCCGTGGGGTGAGGAACGAGCCCCACGGGTAGGGGGGTGTCCTGCGACACGCGTTGCATGGCGGAAAGCGTCGCCCTGGCGTGGCGCTAGCGTTTCTCGGCGTGACAGCAAATGGGACGCCGTATCTGAACTTCGCCCGTGACGAGTGGGC
>CBDTYK010000119.1:0-5266 GCA_965364595.1 uncultured bacterium | reverse complement strand
GCCGTGCACGTCGGTCGTATGGCCGAACAACGCCCCCTTCCGCCGGTACCAGGTGTTCACCGCGCCGGCTCGAGCTGCGGTCTCGGTGAGGACGTCCGAGAGTTCGGCGGCGATTCGCTTGTGTGGCATCGTGATGTTGGCCCCGGTCAGCGCCCCCCTCCGAACGAGCTCGGCATGGCGGCGCATACCCGCTTCGTCGACGTCGATCGCGATGTAGCTGCCGGTCAGCCCGAGCGCAGCGAGACCGGCCTCGTGCATGACAGGCGACAGCGAGTGCGCGACGGGACTGCCGAGTACGGCGAGCTCGAAGGGGGTGCTCATCCTCCCAGCAGACCGGCCTCGCGAGACCGTTCGACGTTGGCGAGGTGCTCCTCGAACGTCACAGCGAAGGCGTGTGCGCCGTTCTCGTCGGCCAGGACGTAGTAACGGAAGTCGGTCTCTGCCGGGGCTGCAGCGGCCTGGAGGCTGGCCAGGCCAGGCGCGGAGATCGGTGTCGGCGGGAGACCGTCGACCCGGTAGGTGTTGTACGGGGATTCGGACTCGTTGTTGAACAGCGCCGGATCCCGGGTGTCGAGTCCGTACAACACCGTTGCGTCGATCTCGAGTCGCTGTCCGTCGTCGAGACGGTTGCGAAGAACGCTCGAGACGATGGGCCGCTCCGCTGCAACGCGGACCTCCGATTCGATCAGCGATGCCATGATGACCCCCTGATACCGAGTGAAGCCGGCCGCCTCGAGCGGGCCCCAGTCGATGGAGTCCATTC
Source organism: uncultured bacterium (assembly GCA_965364595.1). Classification (GTDB taxonomy): domain Bacteria; phylum Actinomycetota; class Acidimicrobiia; order Spongiisociales; family ZC4RG35; genus JAHEDH01. The sequence continues at coordinate 4,503 of CBDTYK010000119.1, read as the reverse complement.
GTTGTTCCATCGTCGATGCCATGCGATTGAGGATGTCGGAGGCGTCGGCTTGCTCGGAGAAGCGGTACGTGTCGGGGAACAACAGGCCCTCCCAGGCAGCGAGGCTGAGCTCGGCGTCGACCTCCGTCACGGTGGTCGTCACGGCTCCGCTGAGCAGTGCCGACTCGAACGCGACTCGATCGATGCCGGATCCCTCGGCGAGCACATCGAGGATCTCGGTGACACGTAGTCCCTCTCTGATCGTGATGTCGAACACCTCGATCGTCGGGCCCGCCGAGAGGATGGCGACCACTTGCGACGATTCCATACCGGTTTCGAGGTCGTAGCTTCCTGCGCGAAGCGAGTTGTCGAGTCCCTCGACGCGCACGGTCGCCTCGAACTCGGCTGCGCTGGCGATCACTCCGTTCTCCTGGAGGATCTCTCCGATCCGCTCGCCGCTGGCGCCACTCGGGATCTCCACGGTGACCGGAATCCCGGGTTCGATGGTTGAAACGGTCTCGTCACTGGCGAGTGAGGCACCGACGCGCTCACCGAGGTTGGAGGCCACGGTGACCACGGCGACACCTGCCAGCACGATGCCCGCAATGGCGAACAGGGGGCGAAACGTCCGCCAGACGGACGGTGTCGGTTCGTGTGGGTTCATGGTGTCCTCGTGGGTGGGGTCGCTGTCGTGCGGCCGGGAGAGGGGCCCATCGGGCCGGGTGTCAGAGAGATGATAAGTAGTGCTGGAGGATCACTGCGGCAGCCACCTTGTCGACCGTTTCCTTGCGCTGTCTCCGTCGAACGCCCCCTTCGATGAGAGCCTCCTCTGCCTTCTGGGTGGTGAAACGTTCGTCCACCCAATGGATGGAACGTCCGCTGCGACGTTCGAGTTCCTGCCCGAACGCCCGCGCCCGCTCTGCAGCCGGGCCCTCGTCGCCTCTCAGCGAGACGGGCAACCCCACGACCACGTCGGTCGGCGCATACTCGTCGAGCAGTGCATCGATCTCCTCCCACGGATCGGCGGCATCGATGACCGTGAGCGGCGAAGCCACGATTCTCAAGGGATCGCTCACTGCGACTCCGATGCGTTTGCTCCCGGGGTCGAACGCCATGACCCGCCCGAGGGTCATGTCTCCGACAGCGCCCGCCTGGCCGCCTCGCGGATCGCCTCGATCGCCGCCTCGGCCTTCGATCCATCCGGACCACCCGCCTGAGCGAGCTCGGGATCCCTCGAACCGCCGCCCCCCATGACGCCGGCACCCTCGGCGACGACCGTGCCTGCCTGGATGCGGTCCGTCAGTTCCTTGGAGACGGCGCCGATCAACGCACCCTTGCCTGCCGGGCTGGCACCGAGGAACACGGCGCCGGGGCCGATGCGATCCCGGATTCCGAGCGCCAGCTGGCGGAGCTGATCCGGTGGCATGTCGTCGACGTAGGCAACGACCAGTCGGACGTCTCCGATCTCCTCGGCCGATCCGGCGAGCTCGGCGCCCAACTCCCCGCGTCGTTCGGCGCGCATGGTCTCGATCTGATCTTCCAGCGACTCGATCCGACCGAGCAGGCCGCGGACCCGCTCGGGGATCTCTCTGGCCGGAGCGCGCAGCATTCCGCCGACGGAGTCGAGACTCTCTCGCAGGTCCACGAGGTGCTCGTAGGCGGCCGTGCCGGTGAGCGCTTCGATCCGACGGATGTTGGAGCCGATCGACGCTTCCGAGGTGACGAGCAGCGGCCCGACTTCTCCGGCGGTCGATGTGTGCGTTCCTCCACAGAACTCCACGGAGAAGTCGCCCACCTTGACGACTCGGACCGTCTCGCCGTACTTGTCGCCGAAGAACGCCAACGCTCCCATCTTCTTCGCTTCGTCCTGGGAGGTGACCGTCGTCGAGACCTCGGCGTTGTCGATGAGCCGAGTGTTGGCGAGGGCCTCGATCTCGCGCAGTTCGGTTTCGGACGTCGCGCTGAAGTGACTGAAGTCGAATCGCAGGCGACCCGACTCGACGAGCGAACCGGCCTGGTTGGCGTGTTCACCGAGCACCTCACGCAGAGCCCAGTGCAGGACGTGGGTTCCGGTGTGTGACTTGCGGATCCGGTCGCGTCGCGGTTCGTCGATGACGAGCTCGACTTCCTGCCCGACCTGGATCTCACCGCTGACGACGATGCCCCGATGCCCGTGGAGACCCTGGAGGGCGTGTTGGGTGTCGGAGACCGACACGTCGCCGCTGCTGGTACGGAGCGTCCCGTTGTCACCGACCTGTCCGCCCGACTCGGCGTAGAACGGAGTTCGGTCGACGAACACCTCGACATCCGAGCCGTGCTCGGCGCGGTCGATCATCTCGCCGTCTCGCACGATGGCGAGGATGGTGCCTGTGGCAGTGGGTTCGCCGTAGCCGACGAACTCTGTGGGTCCGGCGGTGTCGAGCACCTCCCGGTAGAACCCTCCGAGCGCAGCGGCATCGCCACCCTTCCACTCCTTGCGTGCCCGCTCCCGCTGGGCGGCCATCTCCTCGTTGAAGGTGTCGAAGTCGACGTCGACATCCTTCTCCGCGGCGATCTCCGAGGTGAGCTCGATGGGAAACCCGTAGGTGTCATGGAGCTTGAACGCGACCGCACCCGGGAGCGGCTCGTCGGAGGGGAGTTCCTCGAGGGCGGCTTCGAGCAACTGGTGCCCCGATGCGAGGGTCCGGCGGAAGTTCTTCTCCTCTCGGGTGACGACGTCGATGATCAGGTCGGACTTGTCCTGGAGCTCGGTGTACCAGTCGCCGAGGACGTCGATGGTCGCCTGCGCGAGATCAGGGGTCACCAACCCGTCACCACCGAGCCGCCAGGCATGACGGACGGCACGACGCAGCACGCGCCTGAGGATGTAGCCACGACCGTCGTTGCTGGGCACGACGCCATCGGCAATGAGGATCGACATGGTCCGTCCGTGATCGGCGAGGATCCTCAGGCTGACATCGTGCATCGGGTCGCTGCCGTACTCGATGCCGGAGAATCGCTCTCCCACGTCGAGCACGGGGCGGAAGGTGTCGATCTCGAACCCGGTTCCAACGCCCTGGAGGATCATGGCAAGCCGCTCGAGACCCAGTCCGGTGTCGATGTTCTTGGTCGGCAGGTCTCCGATCACGTGGTACGGCTCGTCCTGGACGTTCTGCATGAACACGAGGTTCCAGATCTCCACGAACCGTTCTTCGCCGCCGCCGATCGGCCCCCCGTCCTCGCCGTGTTCTGGCCCGCGATCGTAGAAGACCTCGGCCGACGGCCCGCACGGTCCCGGCACTCCCATCTGCCAGAAGTTGTCGCGACCGCCTCGTTGGACCCGCGCCGGGTCGATGCCGACGTGATCGACCCACAGGTCGAACGCTTCGTCGTCCTGTTCGTAGGCGGTGTACCAGAGTCGATCTGGGTCGAGCCCGTACCCCTCGACCAGCAATTCGTAGGCCCATTTCATCGCCTCGGCCTTGAAGTAGTCGCCGAAGCTGAAGTTGCCCATCATCTCGAAGAACGACATGTGGCGGACGGTGGTGCCGATGATGTCGATGTCGATGGTCCTGATGGACTTCTGGACCGATGTCGCCCGAGCGAACGGTGCCGGCTCCTCGCCCAGGAAGTAGGGCTTGAACGGGACCATGCCTGCGTTGGTCATCAGCAGTGTGGGGTCGGTCGGGATGACCGATGCGGATGGCCTCACGACATGGCCGCGTTCGGCGAAGAAGTCGAGGAAGGTCTTGCGAATCGTTGTGGAGTCCATGGAGCGAGCCAGGTTAGTGACGGCCCGGTGACCTCCCCGACGAGTTGTCGCAGCCCCGGCGGCGCTCAGGCGTCGTCGGTGGTGCGAACGGCGAAGACACGTCGAGGCGGCCGGATGCGCCTCGCCGTGAACGCCATGACATCGGCGGTCGTCAATGCCGCAGCGGCTTTGAGATCAACCGGGTTCGGCGCCCGCCGCAGCGCCCGAACGGTGACGACACCCCCGGCGAACAACCCGGTCACGAACCACCAGAGACGGTCCAACATGGCGGTGATGCTACCGCGCGCTCGTCCTCCGGCGTCGGTCGTCGCTTTCACAGATGCGGAGCGCAATCGCGGTGGTAGACGGCTCGACGGTCGATGCGGATGGCGGGTTGCTCGCGCCATCCGGAGTCACGACTCGTTCTGGTCGTCTGTGAGATGCGTGCGCGGCCTGCCCGTGCACCCCGTCGATCCACTCGAGCCGCTGCGACAGCGCCGGCTCTCGCCCCTCGGTGCCCGGCTGGTACAGCACCTGTTGCGGGACGCCGTCGGCGAAGTATTGCTGGGCGACGATGTGATGAGGGTGATCGTGTGCGTACCGATAGGTCGCGCCGTGGCCGAGCTTCGCCGCGCCGGCGTAGTGACTGTCCCGCAGATGCTCAGGCACGGTCCCGGACGTTTCTTCGACGAGCGCTCGGGCAGCGCCCATCGCCCGGGTGACCGAGTTCGATTTCGGAGCAACGGCGAGATAGATCGCCGCCTGGCTCAGGGCATAGGACGCCTCGGGCAGAC
>CBDTYK010000118.1:0-5293 GCA_965364595.1 uncultured bacterium | reverse complement strand
ATCTGCCGCTGATTCGTGACGACGGGCGCATCCACACGACCTTCAACCAGATGGCTGCCGCCACCGGTCGGCTCTCGTCGGAGGAGCCGAACCTGCAGAACATCCCGGTTCGGTCTGAGTCCGGGATGACGATCCGTCGGGCGTTCATCCCCGAAGAAGGATGGACGTTCGTCGTTGCCGACTACTCGCAGATCGAGCTACGGATCCTCGCCCATCTCTCCGAGGACGAGGGGCTGTTGGAGGCGTTTCGGTCCGGCCAGGACATCCACACTGCGACCTCGGCCAGGGTGTTCGGAGTCGAGCCCGAGCTGGTCAGCCCCGAGATGCGCCGTCGGGCGAAGGTCATCAACTTCGGTCTGCTGTACGGGATGGAAGCGTTCGGGCTCGCTCAGCGGCTCGGGATCGGTCGGGACGAGGCGGCCGAGCACATGGACGCCTACTTCAGCCAGTTCCCAGACGTGAAGGAGTTCATGGACGGGATGGTGACCCAGGCGCGACGCAACGGGTACACCTCGACGCTCTTCGGGCGCCGCCGCTATCTCCCCGAGTTGAAATCCGACAACTGGCGGATCCGGCAGATGGGGGAGCGGATGGCGTTGAACGCCCCGGTCCAAGGCACGGCCGCCGACATCATCAAGAAGGCGATGATCCAGCTCGAGGCCGAGCTTGTCGAAGCAGGCATGGAGACCCAGATGCTGCTCCAGATCCACGACGAGCTCATTCTCGAATCACCGCCGGCGGAGATCGAGGGCGCAATCGCCCTCACCCGTGAGGTAATGGAGCACGTCGTGGATCTGGAGGTGCCGCTCACCGTCGACATCAACACCGGAGGCAATCTGGCGGAGGTCAAGGGCTGAGCGGCAGGCTCAGATGGGAAGGACCCTCCACATCAGCGCCCAGCTGGTCAGCGCAAGGCCCGCCATCGAGATGGCGAGGGCCGAGCCCAACACACGGCGAGAGAGCTCGGCTCGCCGTGCCAGCAGGGCAACCGGCCCGAGCAGCGATGCCGCACCGAGACCGAGCACGGCGACCTGGGAGGCCCGGATGACCGTAGGCAGCCCGGTGAAGAGCTCCATCACCTTCACCGTCGAGAGTCCGTAGGCGAGCAGCCCGACGAACGCAAGGGCGAGGATCGTCGATCCGATCATCAGGCCGCGCACCCGGTCCTTCGCAGACCGAATGCCGACCGCCAGCCCGACCACCATCACGAGCAGGGAGCCACCGAGAATGGCCACGTTGGGTGCGAGTGTCTCCCACCATTCCGCCTTGCGGTAGCTGCCCGTTCCGCCGGTCGTCGCATAGGTCACGCCATCGGGGCCCTCGAGGAAGCGGACCGCTCGCGTGTCGCTGCGATACGTACCGGTGCCGTCGTCTGTGTAGCCGCGACCGTTGAACACGATCCCCGACTCGGTGTGGGCGACCTGCGACTGCGCCACGAGCGCTTCGAGGCGCAGCGGACTCGCCGTGTCGACCCGGGTCGAGACGTACGCCCCGGCGACCGCGTGAGTCGGAACACCCTGACCGTCGAGAGTCGGAGTGTCGTCCGACATGTTCGACGCCGGATAGAAGCGTTCGACGATCTGACGGTGGAGCTCGCTGACGAACAGCGACTGGGTCGACGGGTCGCCCATCCCGGTGAGCGCCTCACCGTTGACGGCGGTGAAGATGGCGACGCCCTCGTCTGGCAGGACCATCATCCGGTTGGTCGTACCGATGCCGTTGCCTCCGTGGTACAGCACCGACCGTTCGTCGTACCGCCACTGGGCCAGTCCAGTGGTGAACCCACGCACCCCGGGTGCCGGTCCGGCGGGGCGAACGAGCCCATCGACGGTCTCTGCCGCCAGCGGCGTGTCTTCGTCCACCAGAGCGCTCAAGAAGGCACCGATGTCTTCACCGGTTGCGGTCAGCCCGGCGCCCGGCACCAGGTCGGTCGCATCCAGCGGGTACGGAGTGAGCCGGCCGTCCTCCAAGCCGTAGCCGGTGGCGACATCGACAGGAGCGGGCTGAGTGAAGGTGGCGTCCGTCATTCCGAGTGGATCGAAGAGGACGTGCCGTGCCGCCTCTGCGAACGACTCACCGGTGACGCCGGCAACTGCTGCGCCGACAAGCGTGTACCCGACGCTGGTGTAGCTCGCAACGACGCCGTGGGGAGTCGAGCGGTTGGGGACACGGGTGATCCACTCGTCCAGATCCACGGATTCCTGAGCCTCGGGGTGATGGCTGCCGACGATGGCGTCGGAGTAGCCACCCCGGTGCTGCAGGAGTTGGCGGATCGTGCTGGCCGAGCCGTATTGGTCGCTCAGATCGACGTCGAGGTATTCATCGACGGGCGCATCGAGGTCGAGCTGACCCTCTGCGGCCAGTTCGAGCGCAATCGCGGCAGTGATGGGCTTCGAGATGGAACCGACCCGCAGCGGAGTCGAGGGCGTCATCGGTCTGCCCGTATCGAGATCGGCGGAGCCGAACGTCTTGACGGTCGTTCCGTGCCGATCCACATGGGCGAAGACGACGCCGGGAACTCGGGATTCGGACATGTGCGCATCCACATACGATTGAACGAACTCGTCCATGGATGGTTCCCCCGCCGCTGCAGATGCAGCGGGGAGCATCAGAAGTGCGAGGAGGGTCGCAGTGACTCGCCTGTGCCAGGTATTCATGTTCACGCCTCCGTGATCGGGTACAGATCCACCGTGACCGAGCGGGGAGCTCCACGCATCGGGGTGGGCACTGGATTCGAATAGGGGCTGGCCCCGAGGCGACGACCGGTGCGGACCGCCACAATGAGTCCATGTCCATCCGCATCCAGGCGCGGTTACCGCCGATCGCCGCAGGCGTCGGAGTCGGCATCCTCGGGCTCGCCACCGCCCTTGCAGCCGGCAGTTCGTCGATTCCCGGCGCTCCTCAGCCACTGGTGATCGGCGCCGATCTCGCCGTCGGGTGGGCGTTCGCACTGGTCGGCGTGGTGTTGTGGCTGCGGTACCCGGACACCCGTGTCGGTGCGCTGACGGTGTTCGTCGGGTTCGCATCGTTCCTCGCCGACATCAGATGGTTCGGGACGGACGTCACGTGGACGGCCGGATCGGTCCTCGTCGACGCCCATCTCGTTGCGCTCGCCTGGGTGCTACTGGCGTTCCCAACCGGCCGACTGACGTCGGGCGAGTCCGTGTTCGTCTCTGGGCTGGCCATGTACTACGTCGTGCTGTCGGTCGCCGGACACCTGTTCGAGGATCCCGCGCTCGGCTGCGCCGAATGTCCCGAGAATCTGCTGCTCGTTCGAGCCGACCCGGAGCTCTCCGACGTGATCTGGGGTGCAGGTCAGGTGATCAACCTGGCGTTCGTGATCGCACTGGTGTGGATGGTCGTTCACAAGTGGCGGTCCGCCAGCGCAGTCTCCCGGCGCGCGCTTTCACCGGTGATGTGGTCTCTCTGGCCGATCGGGGGCGCGATCGCTGCAGCATTCCTCGAGCAGCTCGTGGGCTTCGGGGCGTCGGGAGCGACGGCCGTGCTCGTCGCTGAGCGCCTCGCACTCGTCATGTTCCCGATCGGGCTGGGGGTCGGCCTGCTCCGCACTCGACTCGATCAGGCGCGAATCAGCGACCTCGCCGTCCGGATCGAAGGGGTGGTCGGTTCCGCCGAGCTCGAGTCGACGATCGGGGAGGCTCTGGGGGATCCGACTACGAAGGTGGGATTCTGGACGTCGGACCGTCGTGGCCTGATCGATCGGAGCGGGCGACCGCTCGAGGTGGACACCGGACGTCGACAGGTCCCGATCCCGGCGGGCGACGGTGAGGAGATCGGCGTCATCCTGTGCGATGTCGGGGTCGACGGAGCGCTGGCCGAGGCCGTAGCGGCGACGGCGTCGCTGGCGTTGCGGAACGAGAGCCTCAGAGCCGAGCTTCGTCGACGGCTGCTCGAGGTCGAGGAGTCGCGGGGGCGGATCGCCGAGGCTGCAGTGACAGAACGGCGACGGATCGAGCGGGATCTGCACGATGGCGCCCAACAGTCGCTGCTGGCGCTGGGCGCATCGCTCGGTTCGATCCGATCACACGCAGATGCCCGGTTGGGCTCGATGCTGGACGACGCGATCGCCGATCTCCGTGCGATCGTCGACGAATTACGTGAGTTCGCGAGGGGAGTGCATCCCGCCATCCTCAGCGAACGCGGCCTCGCTCCCGCACTGGAGGCACTGGCAGAACGTGCATCGATTCCCGTGGCGGTGGGCGTCACGGGTCCGAGGTGTCGACCTTCGGCAGAGGCAGCGGCCTACTTCCTCGTCGCCGAAGCGATCACCAACGCCACGAGACACGCCGGCGCATCGGCAGTCGATGTCGTCGTGGAAGTGGATGACGGCCGGATGCACGTGCGCGTCTCGGATGACGGCAGCGGGGGAGCGGACCCGGCTTCGGGAACAGGGATCGTCGGTCTGCAGGACCGTCTCGCTGCTCTCGGTGGCACACTCACCCTGCAGAGTCCCGACGGTGGCGGCACCGTTCTCGAGGGGGTGATTCCGTGCGGGTGATGGTTGCGGACGATTCGGTGCTGTTCCGCAAGGGGCTGGTGCGACTGATCCAAGATGCCGACATCGAGGTGATGGCGGATGTGGGAGACGCCGGGGCTCTGATCTCGCGGGTCGCCGTCGAGCAGCCGGACGTGGTCGTCGTCGACATCCGGATGCCACCGACGCACACCACCGAGGGAATCGAGGCTGCGATCGACCTGCGTCGCCGACATCCCGGGATCGCCGTGCTCGTGCTCTCGCACTACGTCGAGACGGAATACGCCGTGGAACTGCTCGAGGACATCGAAGGCAGCGTGGGATACCTCCTGAAGGATCGGGTGACCGACCCGGGAGAGCTGGTCGACGCAATCCGGCGCGTGGCGGCGGGTGAGACTGTCGTCGATTCGGAGGTGGTGGCGCGGCTGCTCGGGCGCCGACGCCGTTCGTCGCTACTGGACGACCTGACGGACCGCGAGCGTGACGTTCTGGCTGCGATGGCGGAGGGCCGCTCGAATCAAGGGATCGCCGACGTGCTGTTCATGAGCCCGAAGACGGTTGAGGCGCATACGAGCGCGATCTTTCGCAAGCTCGGACTCGATCCCAACGACGATGGCGGCCACCGTCGGGTTCTCGCAGTGGTGACATGGCTGCGCAACGAATAGCGCCGACCTTGCTCGCTCGAGGTGAGGTCGCGCACCGCGCTCGTCAGGCCGTGGGCCTCGCTCCGCATCGACGCTCTGGGCCTGCGGCGTTCGGGATGCTTCGCACGCTTCCACTGGTGAAATGGTTCGCGCT
>CBDTYK010000117.1:0-5313 GCA_965364595.1 uncultured bacterium | reverse complement strand
GCGCCGACATCTGGGCTCCCGAGGAGGACGTCTATTGGGGGCCCGAGACCACCTGGCTTGGCGATGAGCGCTACACCGGTGATCGTGTGCTCGAGAAGCCTCTGGGCGCGGTCCAGATGGGCCTGATCTACGTCAACCCGGAGGGCCCCAACGGGAATCCCGACCCGGTCGCTGCAGCACGCGACATCCGTGAGACGTTCGGCCGGATGGCCATGAACGACGAGGAGACGGTCGCCCTCATCGCCGGCGGCCACACGTTCGGCAAGATGCACGGCGCTGCGGATCCCGACGAATACTCGGGGCCGGAACCGGAGGGTGCCGGTCTCGCCGAGCAGGGCTTCGGGTGGACGTCGACCTACGGCACCGGCAAGGGTGACGACACCATCACAAGCGGCCTCGAGGGCGCGTGGACGCCCAACCCGATCGTCTGGGACAACGGCTACTTCGAGATGCTCTTCAAGTACGAGTGGGAGCTGACCAAGAGCCCGGCCGGTGCATTTCAGTGGACACCGAAGGACGTCAAGGACGAGGACCTCGTTCCGATGGCCCACGACTCGTCGAAGAAGGTGCCGCCGGTCATGGCCACGACCGACCTGTCGATGATCCAGGATCCCAACTACCTGGAGATCTCGAAGCGGTTCTACGAGAACCCCGACCAGTTCGCAGACGCGTTCGCCCGGGCCTGGTTCAAGCTGCTGCACCGCGACATGGGTCCGGTCAGTCGATACCTCGGGCCGTGGGTGCCCGACGAGGAACTCCTCTGGCAGGATCCAGTGCCGGCGGTGGATCACGAGCTGATCGACGACGGCGACGTCGCATCGCTGAAGGCGACGATCCTCGAGTCCGGATTGTCGATCTCCCAGCTGGTGTCGACCGCATGGGCGTCGGCGTCGACCTACCGGGACACCGACAAGCGGGGCGGAGCCAACGGCGCTCGCATCCGTCTGTCGCCGCAGGCGGAATGGGATGTCAACCTCACCGCCGGCGTGGCGGCAGTGATTCGCAAACTCGAGGAGATCCAGTCGGCGTTCAACGAATCTCAGTCGGGTGACAAGCGGGTGTCCCTGGCCGATCTGATCGTGCTGGCCGGCGCCGCTGCTGTCGAAGTCGCTGCGAAGAACAGCGGCTACGACGTGGCCGTGCCGTTCACGCCAGGGCGGACCGATGCCACCCAGTCCCAGACCGATGTCGATTCGTTCCAGTACCTCGAGCCGAAGGCCGACGGATTCCGGAACTACTACCAGAAGGGCGCTCCGCTGGCGGCAGAGCACATGCTGGTCGACAAGGCCTTCATGCTGAAGCTGTCGGCTCCCGAGATGACCGCGCTCGTCGGTGGGCTGCGGGTGCTCGGAGCCAACGTCGGTGACTCTTCCCATGGTGTCTTCACCGATCGCATGGGAACGCTGTCCAACGACTTCTTCGTGAACCTGTTGGACCTCGAGACCGAGTGGGTGCCGACGTCGGAGGCCGAAGACACCTTCGAGGGACGGGACCGCAACACCGGCGACGTGAAGTGGACGGGTACCCGCGTCGACCTGGTGTTCGGGTCGAACTCGGAGCTCCGTGCGCTCGCCGAGGTGTACGCGGCAGGCGACGCCGAGCGCCGGTTCCTGGACGACTTCGTCGCAGCCTGGTCGAAGGTCATGGACTTGGACCGGTTCGATCTCGACTGACGGATCAAGACAACTCGGCGCGGCGGAGAGGCGACATGTGCTCGCCTCTCCGCCCGCTCGCGTCCCGGTGACACCGGTCGCGCCCCGGCCCTAGCATCGCGAGAAGATGCAGCCCGTCCTCACCACTGCTGAATCGGGTCGTCTCGATCGAGAGGCCGGCGACCGGATCGACCAGCTCATGGAGCATGCCGGCTGGGCACTTGCCGGCGCCGCGATCGAGTTCGGAGCCGGCTACGGAAGCCGGATCTCGGTCCTCACCGGACCGGGCAACAACGGCGGCGACGGTTGGGTGGCCGCCAGACGGCTGTCGGATCGGGGCTGTCTCGTCACCGTCCACCCCCTTACCGAACCGAAGACCCACGTCGCCGCCCGAGCCAGCCGTCTTGCCCTCGCTGCCGGTGTTCGGGTCGCACCGCTCGATGATGTCGCTTCGCCGACCCTGGTGATCGACGCCCTCTTCGGGAGCGGCATCAGCCGCGAACTACCCGATGAGGTTCAGAGGTGGATCGATCTCGACGTGCCGGTGGTCGCCGCCCATGTGCCCTCTGGGCTCGATCCCGACACGGGAACCCCGACCGGCCGGGTCTTCCGCGCCGACGCCACAGTGGCGTTCCACGCCCTCTCTCCGGGTCACCTTCTCGGCAGTGGCCCCGACCTGTGCGGTCGGGTGACGGTGGCGGACATCGGTCTGGAAGGTGGAGACCCCGTGATGGAGGTCGTCACCGACGCGGACGCCGTGCTTCCGGCCAGGCCCCGAACCGCCCACAAGTGGTCGGCGGGCTCCGTGCTCGTCGTCGGAGGCTCCCGAGGGATGATCGGTGCCCCCGTCATGGCGGCGAAGGCCGCCCTCAGGTTCGGAGCGTCAGCCGTCGGTCTCGCGGTTCCAGAAGATCAGATGGGAACTGCGGCGCTGCTTGCCCCGGAGATCCTCTCCTATCCCCAGCACGATCTTCCCCAGCTCGATCTCTTGTCGCGTTTCGACGTGGTGGTTGCAGGGCCTGGGATGGGCGACGACGAGGCGGTTTGGCGCCGTCTGGCCGCACATTCGGGAACACTCGTCTTGGATGCCGATGCTCTCACGCCTCACACCGCACCGGTTGTCGCAGATCGAACTGGGACGACTGTGCTCACGCCACATGCGGGCGAGCTCGAACGGTTGGTGCGAGGGCCGGCCTCGTGGGAGTCAGCGAGCGAGTTGGCCGACCGGACGGATGCCGTCGTGGTCCTGAAAGGCAATCCGACCTTCATATGTGGTCGGGGCGTGCCCGCCGTGGTCACGAGCAACGGACCGGAACTTGCGACCATCGGTTCCGGTGACGTTCTTGTCGGCATGATTGCGTCAGCGATCGCCCGAGGGTTGCCCGGCTTCGATGGAGCCGTAGCCGGTGCCTACTGGCACGGCGTCGCCGCCGCCGATCTCGCAGTACGAAGGGCCGTCACCGCCGACGCCCTCGTCGACGAGATCGCCCGGTTCGCGCAGGTGACGACGTGAGACCCTCGCGGATCGAGATCGACCTCGGTGCCATCCGTCACAACGTGGCGACCCTCGCCTCCGAAGCCGCACCGGCCGAGGTGATCGCCGTCGTCAAGGCGAACGCATATGGCCACGGCGACGTGCCCGTGTCCGAGATCGCACTCGAGGCCGGCGCTTCGTGGCTCGCGGTGGCGCTCATCGAGGAGGCGGCACGGCTTCGTGAGGCGGGAATCGAGGCACCGATCCTGCTGCTGTCGGAACCGCCGCTCGCCGACGCCCATGAGATCCGCAGGTGGGCGATCACTCCTAGTGTCTACCGGCCGCAGTTCATCGAGGTCCTTGCAGCGGCCTCCGATGACGTGATCGATGTGCAGTTGGTGGTCGACACCGGGATGCACAGGGTCGGTGTCGCCCCGGATCACGCCGTCGATCTCGCCCAGCAGATCGCCGATGCCCCATCGCTACGACTGGCGGGGATGTGGACGCACTTCGCCGTGGCCGAGGACGACGAGGAGTTCTCGCGGCTGCAGATCGAACGTTTCGAGTCCGTGGCGGACCAAGTCCGTCAAGCAGGAATCGATCCTGGCAGGCTCCATCTGTCGAACTCCGCCGGGGTGCTGCACGTCCGCCCTGAAGCGACCATGGCGCGGATCGGTCTGGGGATGTACGGGCTGCATCCCGATCCGACGCGACCAGACGTGGAACTACGGCCCGCCATGCGCCTCGTGTCCCGGGTCAGCTTCACACAGCGGCTGCCGGCCGATGCTCGCCCGTCGTACGGTCGGAGGCGTCCGCTCCCCGCCGACGCGACCGTGGCCACCGTTCCCATCGGCTACGCCGACGGCGTTCCCAGATTGCTCGGTCAGCGAGGTGGTGAGGTGTTGATCGGCGGCGTTCGGCGCCCGTTCGCCGGCACCATCACGATGGACCAGGTCATGGTCGACTGCGGCGACGACGACGTCGAGGTCGGAGACGAGGTCGTGCTGCTCGGACGACAGGATGGCGAGGAGATCAGCGCCGACGAGTGGGCTGAGCGCACCGAGACGATCAGCTGGGAGATCGTCACCAGAATGGGCGAGCGGCTACCGCGCCGATACTCCCGCTGAGGCGGATACAGTCGCCCGATGGCTGGATCGATCACAGACGTAGCGGGGATCACCGTCGGGCACTGGACCCACCCCGAGGAGCCGACCGGGTGCACCGTCGTCGTCCTCCCGGAGCCGAACGTGGTGACCGTCGAGGTCAGGGGAGCGGCCCCGGGATCCCGGGAGACGGCGCTGCTACAGCCTGGGATGCGGGTCGAGCAGGTGCAAGCGATCTGCCTCACCGGGGGGAGCGCTTTCGGGCTCGCCACCGCAGACGGTGTCATGCGGGAGTTGCTGGCCGACGATCGAGGGCACGTCACCCCTGCCGGGCGCGTACCACTCGTGCCCACAGCGGTGATCTTCGACCTCGGGCGAGGCTCCCACCGTCCCGGTCCCGACGACGGAGCCAGCGCATATCGCGAAGCCCGATCCTCGGTGCAGACCGGGCTCGTCGGTGCGGGTGCCGGAGCGACCGTCGCCAAATGGCGGGGGTTCGAGCACATGCAGCCGGGCGGAATCGGCACCGCCTCTGTGAGGATCGGTGACGTCGTCGTCGCGGCGATCGCTGTCGTCAACGCCGTCGGAGACGCCTTCACGCTCGAAGGGGAGCCGCTCACCGGCGGGAGGCCCGTTCCCGGACCGCCGCAACTGTTCCCAGAAACCGGTCAGAACACCACGCTCGCCGTGGTTGCCACCAACGTGTCGATGGGGCGGAGCGACCTCACCAGGCTCGCCGTGCGGGGTCAGGATGCGTACTCGGTCTGCCTCCGCCCATCGCACACCCGCTACGACGGAGACGCCTGTTTCGCCGTCTCCTGCGGAACGGTCGACGGCGAGTACGCCGTGGACATCGCTTCCGAGGCCGCGTTCGAGGCGGTGGGCCGAGCGATCGAAGACGCGGTCCGGACCAGTCGAGGGGGATGAGGCCGAGGAATCGGGCGGGCCCCAGCCCGCTCGTGCCGGCGTCACAGGTTCTCGACTTTGCGCCTCATTCCTTCGAGGCCCGCTTCGCACTCGACAATCGGCTGACCCACGGCTCACAGCGGCGGAGACCGCTCCGAGCGGGCCTAATCTGTAGGTC
>CBDTYK010000116.1:0-5329 GCA_965364595.1 uncultured bacterium | reverse complement strand
GATCATCTCATCGACGATCTCGGGCTGACCCGGTCATCGGTCTCGACGGCCTACCTCATCGGGACCCTCACGGCTGCGTTTGCGCTTCCCGTGGTCGGCCGGCAGATCGACACCAGGGGCGTCAGACTCGGGATGACCGCCGTTGGAATCGGTTTCGCGATCGCGCTGGCGCTGATGTCTGGCGTCGGCGGATTCATCACCCTCGCAGCCGGATTCGTGCTCATCCGCCTCTTCGGCCAGGGATCGCTGACACTCGTGTCGACTGTCGCCGTCACGCTCTGGTTTCGTTCCCGCCGCGGATTCGTGCTCGGGCTGCTCGCAACGGGAACAGGGATGTTGATGAGCCTGGTCCCGGTCGCCTCGAACGCGATCATCGAAGCCGTCGGTTGGAGGACCGCATGGCTCGTGCTTGGCGGCGTGATCGCCCTGACGGTGGTGCCGATCGGGTGGTTCGGCATGATCGATCGACCGTCGGTCCTGGGACTCGAGCCAGACGGCGGCGAGATCGGCGCAGTCGAGCAGTCGGTCGTCCCCACGTCGGCGACCAGAGGTGAAGCGATTCGAACGCCGCGTTTCTGGATCCTCGTCGCGGCGACGTCTTCGGTCGGGATGCTCGCTACGGCACTCAACTTCCATCAGATCTCGCTGCTCGGAGATGCCGGGCTGAACGCAGGCCAGGCGGCAGCGATGTTCCTACCGCAGTTCGTCGGCACGGCGATCGCGGGTGTGGCCTTCGGGTGGCTCAGTGATCGGTTGACGGGTCGAACCCTGATTCCGCTTTCGATGGGAATCCTGGCATCGACGCTGCTCCTCGCAGCCAACCTGGGGAGCGGGCTCACCATCGCTGCCTATGCGCTCACGTTGGGAGCAGCCGGTGGGGCGTCTCGCAGCGTCGGAAGCACACTGATGCCGCGATGGTTCGGGACGGATCACATAGGGTCGATCACCGGGATCTCCACGCTCGTCGGCGTCGCCTCGACGGCGATCGGGCCGGTCGCCTACTCGTTGGCCAGAGATGTTGCGGGCACCTATGAGACGGCATCGCTCGTCTTCGTGATCCTCCCCTTGACCGTCGCAGCGGTTGCCGTAGGTGCACGACACCGGCTCACGGCCTGACGGCTGCTCGATCTGAGCGGGTGCGTTCGGTTTTGCGTCCGGTTGTGAGCGAAGAGTTCTCTCACGCGTGCACGCCTTCGTCGGGGCAGCCGCGAACGTCGAAGCGGCGTAGAGTCGTGTGATGCCGTTACCGAGTCGCACACTGATGGGGCCTGGCCCCGGTAATCCGTATCCTGAGGTCGCTCTCGGCTTCGCCCGCCCGCTGCTGGGTCACCTCGACCCCGAGTTCCTCACCGTGCTCGACGAGACGAACGATCGCCTGCGCCAGGTGTGGCGAACATCCAACCAGATGACGTTCCCGGTTTCCGGGACCGGCTCGGCCGGAATGGAGATCAGCTTCGTGAATGTCGTTCGACCCGGATCGGTCGTGGTCGTCGGCGTGAACGGTGTGTTCGGGGGCCGCATGTGCGAAGTCGCCGCCCGAGCGGGAGCCGAGGTCGTGCGAGTCGACTTCGAGTGGGGTCAGCCCGTCGATCCCGACAGGCTCGTCGAGGCTCACCCTTCACCCGATGTGATCGCGCTCGTGCACGCCGAGACCTCAACCGGAGTGCGCTCCGACGTGGCTGCGGTGGGAGCGCGCAAGGGCGACGCACTGCTGGTCGCCGATTGCGTGACCTCGCTTGGCGGAATCCCCGTCGAAGTCGACGAGTGGGGCGTCGACATCGCCTACTCGGGGACCCAGAAGTGCCTGGGGGTGCCGCCGGGCCTCGCACCGTTCACCATCAACCAGCGTGCGCTCGATCGGGTCGTGCCGACTCCCCAGTCCTGGTATCTCGACCTGAACCTGATTGCCGGCTACATCGGCAGCGACTCGGGGCGTTCCTATCACCACACCGCCCCCATCTCCATGATCCAGGCGCTCCATGCTGGGCTCGGAGCGCTGCTCGACGAGGGCCTCGAAGCATCGTGGCAGCGCCATCAGCGGGTTGGCGATCTGCTCAAGCGAGGTCTGGTGGAGCGGGGCTTCGAGCTGTTCGCCGCTGAGGGTTACCGACTGCCCGAGCTGACGACCGCAGTGGTTCCGACACACATCGACGAGGCAGAGGTGAGACGACGCCTCCTCACCGAGTACGACATCGAGATCGGCGGCGGTCTCGGTCCGGTGGCCGGCAAGGTCTGGCGGATCGGGACGATGGGCCACACGGCCCGGACCTCCAACGTCGAGATGTTCCTCGCCGCCCTCGACGACCTCCTGTGAACATCTGGTGAGATGGGTTGCGTTCCTCCGTGCGATCAACACGGGGAACCGACGGGTCAAGGGCGACCGTCTCGTCGAGGTGTTCGAGGGGCTCGGGTTCGAAGGTGTCTCCAGCTACCAGGCGAGCGGCAACGTGCTGTTCGCTGCTGACACGCCTGCTGCGACGGTCATCGAACAGGCCCTCGAAGCAGAGCTCGGCTACGAGGTGCCAACCGTGCTCAGATCGGCGAAGACCGTTCAGGACATCGCCGCGTCGACGCCGTTCACGGATCAGGAGCTCGAAGCCTCACATCGGAAGGCCCAGGTCATCCTGGTGCGTAACGCCGCTTCATCAGACACTCTGAAAGGCGCCGTGACGGATGTGCCGGCAGAGGATCTCGTCCGTCCTCACGGTCGCGACCTCTTCTGGCTCCCACGAGCCGGTATCTCTGATTCCACGCTGGATCTCGGGGACATCGAACGGAACCTCGGACCTGTGACCGTCAGGACGCACGGCACGATGCGCCGTCTCGCGAACCGGTTGTGACGTTCAGGCCTCGGCTCGACTCTCGTCCTTGTCTCCGAGGCAGATCCTCTTGATGAAGTCCGTCTCGTTGACTCGATACGGAGTGTGGTCTTCACGGAAGATGTCGTGGAACCACTCGCCTGGGCTCGAGGCGCCTCGTGGTGAGTCCCATGCGAACTTGGTTTGCGTCTTGCCCTCGACGAGCCCCCAGTTCAGGCAGCCGACATCTTCCGCCTGAAACGCCGGCAGATGTGACTCGAACGTACTGCCAAGCGTTCTCGCCATGTACTCGGTGCAGACCATGGGGCGACCGAGGAGACGAAGCGATCGGATGAGCCACTCGAGATGAGCGACGTCGGAGTAGTGGTGGAAGGTGATGATGTCCGAGGACAGGAGCTGGAACCTGTTCAACTCGTTGAAGGAAGCCGTGATCTCCCAGATCCCAGACGTCAGCGGTTGTGTGACACCGATCGAGCGACTCCAACGGAACGCCGCGTCCAGCAGGGGGAGTGCGTTGCCGATCAGGCCTTCGTTCCCTGGTTCGTTGTACACATCCCACATGAGGATCCGCTCGTCGTCGGCGAACCGGTCGAGCACGCCGCTCATGTAGTCCTCGAGTCGCGGCCACTGGGCGGGATCGACGGCGGCCTTGGCATTCGGACTCTGCACCCACCCGGAATTGTGAACGCCGGGGATTGGGCTCGGTTGGGGGCCGGGGTGCGCATAGTTCCTCCACACACCCTCGAAGAACACTGGCATCACCGAGATTCCACGGCCGTACGAGAGGTCGAGGAACCGATCGACCTTGTCGATCAGCCCCTGCGGGTCGGACCAGAGCAGGTCGTGAAGATATACGCGCACGGTGTTGAAGCCGAGCCCGGCGGCGAGTCCGAGCTCGCCGTCGATGGCGTCGGCGTCGAACGAGTCGTCTTGCCACATCTCCAATTGGTTGACCGCGTAGGCAGGGATGTAGTTGCACCCGACGATCCACGGCCGGTCGGCATACCAGTCTGCCGCCTGATCGCGGGACCAACGTCCGACGCGTAACGGATCGTCCTCCCCGGGGAAGCCGGTGAACGGGTTCGGCCCGGAGGACGGAGCTCCCGATGCCGATCCGACCGAAAGGTCGGATTCCTCGTCCACGTGCGTCATCGCCGCTGCTTCCTCATCTCGTGCATCAGCAGGGAGGGCCGTCGCCGGCCCTCCCTGCGCTTGTCGAAGGTTCTCGGACTCTATCGGCCGAGCTCCTCGTTCATGCGGGCTTCAGCGTCCGCGAGTGCGGTGGACGGATCCTTGTCTGCGACCCACGTCGCATTGAGCTCCTCGGCGAGCGCATCCCATGCGCCGGCCCAGTTCGGGACGGCGGGAACGAACACCGCGATCTCCGCTGCGTTGGCGTAGTTGTCACGCTGCGGTGCGTCATCGAGCGCCCCACCGGTCAGGATCGAGGTCCGGTTGGCGAGGTGACCTGTGCCGCGTGCCCAGGCATCGATGTTGTCGTAGAGGAACTTGACGAACTCGAGGGAAGCCTCGCGAATCGCTGGGTCCTCGTTGGATGCAGCTGGGAGCACCCACATGTGGGAGTCGCCCCAGGCGCCTTCGCCTCCGTAGATGGATGGCAGGGATGTCACCCTGTATTCGAAGGGTGCCTCACGGTTGTACTGGTCGACGACCCAGGTTCCGTTGTGCAGCACTGCGAGATCACCATTGAGGAAGGCGGCCTGTGAGTCCGTGTAGCCCTGGTCGGGATCGGAGAACTGAGTTGCGAGCTCGTTCATCAGCCTCACTGCTTCCTGGCCCTCTGGCGTGTTGACAGTGGCAGCGCCGCCGGCGTCGGTGATGCTTCCACCCTGTTGCGCGACGAGCCCGAGGAAGAGCCGTGCGCCGACGCCGAACTCGAACCAGTCCTGGCTGAAGTACTGCTTGCCAGTGGCGTCTTGGATCGTCTGGGCCTGCTCGATCAACTCATCCACGCTGGTGGGGAGAATCGGATTGCCGTCACCGTCGACGAGGCCGGCTTCGGCGAAGATGTCGACGTTCATGTGCCAGAGGCTGCCGTGGATGTCCCACGGGACGGCATAGATGCTGTCTTCCCACTTGGCACCCTCCTGGGCAGGCGGAGTGAAGTCGGAGAAATCGATTCCCGCACCCGCAAGCTCATCATCCAGGGGGAGCAAGAGGTCGCGTCCGGCGAAGTCGGGGAGGCGATGCGAGTGCATGACCGCCACGTTGGGTGGGTTGCCGGAGGCGAACGTGGTGCTCAGCTGGGTGTAGTACGAGTCCCAGGCCTGCCCGCCCAGTTTGTTGATGGTGATGCCGTTGTCCGCCTCGTTGAACGCATTTGTGAGGATCTGGACGACTTCGCACTCGGTCGCTGCCTGGCTCACGTCGGTGACGCCCTGTGTGCTCTCGTCGCAGTCGCCGAAGAAGCGGGCGAGTTCGATTGTGATCTCACCGCCGCTGTCTCCGCCACTCGTCGTTGCGGGGGTGTCATCCCCGCCGGCGGTCTC
>CBDTYK010000115.1:0-5333 GCA_965364595.1 uncultured bacterium | reverse complement strand
TCGAACCAGTGGGGACGGAACTGTGAACTGTCAACTGTGAACTGTGAACTCCAGCAAGGGCGCGACCACCGTGCCCCACAACTCAATCTGAAAGCGCGAGTTGTTCTGGCTCCTCGGTGTGATAGCAGAAGCGGCAGCGGGCCTCGTAGGCGCCCTCGGCACCGAGCACGACCAGCTCGTCGGATCGTGCGATGCGCTGCGTGAACAGCGCCGGCCCTCCGCATCGGTGACAGACGGCGAGCATCTTGGATACGTACTCGGATCGACCCACCAGCGTCGGGATCGGCTCGAACGGCCGGCGCAGATAGTCGAGGTCGAGTCCCGCCACGATGATCTGCTTGCCGGCTGCCGCGAGTCGCTCGCACACGTCGACCAATCCCTGGTCGAAGAACTGCGCTTCGTCGATCCCGACCACGACCGTGGAGTCCTCGACCGCTCGAAGCAGGCTGTCCGAGTCACCCACCGGATCGGCATCCGCGCGCAGCTGGGAGTGTGAGACGACCTCGCGATCGGCGTAGCGAACATCGATGGCGGGTTTGAAGGTCTGGACCGGGATGCGTGCGATGCGTGATCTGGTCACTCGGCGGATGAGCTCCTCGCTCTTGCCGGAGAACATCGGGCCGCAGATGACCTCGATCCATCCCGATTGTGGTCGTCGGTACATCCCGGCGAGCGTAGCGAAAGGACGGGTGAGCGAACGAGGCCACGGTGAGTGGCTGGGACAGCGGCGTGGGAGTGCTAGCCTGTGGGTGTCGCCGATGGCGACGAAACGCCCCGACTCGGTGCAACGGCTTTCGGCCCCTCACAGTGCCGGTTTCATGCCGCCCGCACCCGGATGGGCGTTCCGACATTTCCGGCCCCGGAGCCGCTCATCGTGTTCATCTGCATCCACAACGTCCCCGATCGCAAACGTGCGATCGTTCTCGGGACTCCCGCAGTTGCGTCGAGCGTCCCTGACGGCCATCCCCACGCCACGTCCTGTGGCGATCTCAGCCGTCGCCCTTGGAGGGCACGGCGCGATTCAGGAGTGATCAATGGCATTCTTTCGAAAGCGGACACCGGAGGTGATCCGCCGAGGTGCAGACGGACAGATCGTCGAGGAGCGCAAGTCGGTGCGACTCGGTGGACAGAAGGTGGAGGTCAGACGGGTCAAGGAGGCCCCGAAACCCGCACCTGAGCCGAAGCAGCAGCACAAGCCGAAGAAGAAGCCCGGCTCGGACAACAAGCATCGGAGCAACCGCAACGGTCGCAACAACCGTGGAGGATCCCGCCCTCGGCAGCGTCGCGATGAAGAGATCATCATCCCCGTCGAGAGCGCCCGCAAGCAGATGCTGGTTCGGGTCACGCCTCACCAGACCCAATGTGTCGTTCTGGAAGGTCCCGTGCTGGTCGAGCACTATGTGACGTCGGCGGAGCGGGCCTCACTGGTCGGAAACATCTACCTCGGAAAGGTTCGGAACGTCCTTCCCGGGATGGAGGCTGCATTCGTCGATTTCGGCGCAGCCAAGAACGGTGTCGTGTACTCCTCTGACGTGAAGGTCGACCCCGAGAAGTTCGGCAAACGCCGCCCTCGAATCGAAGAGGTGCTCAAGGTCGGTGATCAGATCCTCGTGCAGGTGGTCAAGGACGCCATGGGAGCGAAGGGTGCGAGGCTCACCGGCCAGCCGTCGCTTCCAGGCCGGTATCTCGTGTTGGTCCCGGACTCGGACGCTCAGGGAATCTCTCGACGGCTTCCCGAGAACGAGCGGAGCAGGCTCCGTGAGGTCATCTCCCAGGTCAAGCCGAAGGGGTACGGCGTGATCGTGAGGACTGCGGCGCTGCACGCTTCGGATGAGGAGATCGCTGCAGACATCTCGCGGCTGTTGAAGAACTGGGAGCAGATCACCGCCGACGCCGCAGCAGACGGCAGGGCACCCAGGGTGGTCTACGAGGAGCCGGATCTGCTCATCAGAGTGATCCGTGAACATTTCACGGCTGATTTCCGCAGGATGCTGATCGACGACGACACGTCGCTGAAACAGGTGACCGACTACCTGGGGCGTACGGCGCCGGATCTGGTCTCGAAGATCAGCAAATACGACGACGAGCTCCCGCTGTTCGAGCGGTATCACGTCGAGGACCAGCTCCGAAAGGCGCTCGATCGTCGCGTGTACCTGCCGTCCGGCGGCCATCTGGTGATCGACCGCACCGAGGCGCTCACCGTGATCGACGTCAACACCGGCAAGTTCGTCGGCTCGTCGAATCTCGAGGACACGGTTCTACAGAACAACCTGGAGGCGGCCGAGGAGATCGGACGTCAGCTCAGGCTGCGTGACATCGGTGGGATCATCGTGATCGACTTCATCGACATGGAGGTCGAGAAGAACCAGCAGATGGTGCTTCGTCGCCTGCGGGAGACCCTGGCGCGAGACAAGACCAGGACGCAGGTGTTCGATGTCTCGCATCTCGGCCTGGTCGAGATGACACGCAAGAACGTCTCTGCCGGTCTGCTGGAGTCCTTCTCCGAGCAGTGCCCGCACTGCGAAGGCAGGGGCGTGCTCCTTCATGAGGAGGCGGCTACCCATGCCGTCCCGATCTCCGGCACCGCCGAGGACGTGGATTGAGGCTCGGCCTGGCGGCCTCGCTGTTGCCGGTCGTCGGTTGTGGGTTGTCGGTTCCACGGAGCGCTTAGCCAGCGCTCGGTGAGGTCGAGCACTCTGGGCTTTCGTGCTCTTCACGTTCTCGTTCGATCAGTCGTGAATCGTGTTGCGTGAAGCGTGCTGCGTCCAGGGCTACGAGCTCGTCGCCACCACTGCACCTTCGAGGAGCTCTCTGTGGTCGGGATTCGTGAGACGGCGGGGGATCTTGAGCTGACTGGTCGCCGGCGGCAGATCCGAGTCGGCGATGACGTCCCGGAGCCGTGTGAACGTTCCCGGGGCGACGATCGCCAGTCGTGGCCGCCCGAGCAGCCCGTTCGTCCGGAAACCGCTGGTGACCGGGTTGGCCTTCTGCATCTCTTCGTCGAACACCTGCGCCATCTGATCGATCGACATCGCAGTCGGGTGCTCGGACTCGAGGTAGATCACGTATCTCGCCGGTGAGGCCTCGACGTCCTCGGCGGTGGTGTAGTCACTGATCTCCATTGAGACGTTCCTCGCCAGTTCGCCGACGGCGACGGCGACCTGATCCTCGGTCGTCTTCTCGCCGGTGAGGTCGAATTGCGTGCCGACCCGATGCACGAACTCGATCACCGGTGTCTCTCCGAGTCGATCGACGACCGTCACGACGTCGCCCAGCCGGTACCGATACAGGCCGGCGTGGTTGGTGATGACGAGTTCGTATCGCGCACCGACCTCGACTGCCTCCATGTCGACCGTCGGAGGTCGGTCGTAGTGGACGAGCTCGGCGGGGATGAACTCGAAATAGGAAGGATCGGTGGCCATGACGTAGCGGTGAGGTCGATCCGGCCAGAGGGCGACCCCGATGAACGATTCGGTCGCTCCGTAGCTCGGGCTGTAGATCGGCAACTCACCCACGTACCTGCGCAGCTTCGGCACGTACATCGCGAAGGATCCGCTGGTGATGGTCATGACATGAGTCATGTGAGGCCAGATCCGAGGGATGAACGAATCGAAGCCGTCTTGGGTGGCCGCTCGCAGTTCCTCGGCTCGCGACGGATTCCCGGGATTGTCTGTGATGACACGCTCGCGCAGCGAGTCCTCGATCTGCAGGTCGGCGGTGAGCGTCCCGTGTTCGACATCGGTGAGCAGTTCGTCCCAGCGGCTTTCGATGCTTCGAAGCCACTCCAGCAGATGCGGTGCGAACACTGCTTCCACGAACTGGTTGCGAGGGTTGTGCAAACCGTAGAGCGCATGCAGATACCAGGCGCTCGGCTGGTGATCGAGCGTGTACACCTCGATCGGGGAGTTCCACAGATGAGGGACGATCCGTGCCATCCGTCTGACCGCCTCGGCCGTCGCTCCGCCGATCGGCATGCCCCCGGAAGCGAACTTCTGGTCGCCGCTGAAGGTCATCAGGTCGACGCCGCGATCCGTCGACGAGGATGGATGGAGATGTCGGCTGATGACGCCTTGCACGACGGTCCCCATGTACTTGAACGTGAAACCGTGATGTTTCTTGGTTGTGGGAACCAGCTTCGGTCGGCCGGTCGTCCCTGACGAGACGGCGAAGAACAGAAGATCGTCAGCGGTGAGGACTCCCGTTTCGCCTCGCTCCATTCGGTCGATGGCCTCGACGTAGTCCGAGTACCGACTCAACGGAACCGCCTGCCGGAATGCGTTTCCGGTCGGGTCTCGGGCGAGGTCCTCGAAGCGGTGGGCGACTCCGAACTCGGTCTCACTGTTGGCCTCGAGGATCGTCATGAGGGTCTTCCGGTTCGAGGCGATGCCCCGCTGCGCGTTGCGTTCGAAGCGCGAGAGCATCAAGCGCCCGCCGAGGAACCCGGCGGCTCGGAACATCGAAGAGGTCAACGAACCCATCAGAGACCTGCGAAGAACGACGTCTCGTGAAGGCCTTCGTGGCCCGGGGGGAGAACTCGGATGAAGGTCTCCGCAGGCAACAGGAGCCGCAGTACCCACACGGGCAGGAACCTGACGAGCGGCGGTCCGGCGCCCTGTTGCGAACGGTGACACGCTCCAGCTGCCTTCTTGGATGCCCAGTGATCTCGGATGTCGATGCGGGTGGTGATGGATGCGGCGGGCACGCCGATCTTCGTCAGGTCCACGTCCTGGTTCGCTCCCAAACGGGTCGGATCTCTTCTGACGAGGCGCATCACTGTGATGGCGATCTTGACCCAGCGGTCGGCGGTGGCGTCGCAGTAGAGGCGGGCCGGTTTCCATGGTTCGGCGGCGTGCATCGTCGCCATCGTGATTTCGTGGCATCGGATGTGGTCGGGATGGCCGTAGCCGCCGGTCTCATCGTGAGTCATGAGAACGTGTGGGCGGATCTCTTGGATCAGGTCCTGGAGCTCACCGACGAGTTGGCCTTCGGGGATGTTGATCAACGCGTCGGGATGGGCGCCGGTGACAGGGTCGTGGAATCCGGAGTCGCGGTGGCGGAAGTGGTGCAGCGTGACACCGAGAACCTCGGCGGCTTCGCGCAGCTCCTCGGCGCGGCGCTCGGCCAGGGCGTCGGGACTGAGGTCTTCGGCGGTGGTCCCGGCCGCGCCGTCGGTCATCGTCACGAGATGGACGTCCGCCCCTGCGGCGACGGCTGAGGCGAGGCTGCCTCCGGGACCAAATGACTCGTCGTCGGGATGGCTGTACACGTACAAGATTTTCATCGCAGACGCTCCTTCCTGTTGGTGGGCATCATCGCCTTGATCCGACTGTGTG
>CBDTYK010000114.1:0-5346 GCA_965364595.1 uncultured bacterium | reverse complement strand
CCACCACACAACCACCAGCAGCACCAACAGAAACACCGACAGCCGCCCCGGCAGCAGACCCCGTCGCCACCAAGGTGCTGGAGATCGTCGCCAACCAGACCGGATACCCCTCCGACATGCTGGACCTCGACCTCGACCTCGAAGCCGACCTCGGCATCGACACCGTCAAACAAGCCGAAACCTTCGCCGCCATCCGCACCGAGTACGACATCGAACGAGACGACACCCTCGCCCTCCGCGACTACCCCACCCTCGCCCACGTCATCGGCTTCGTCCACACCAAACGACCCGACCTCACCCCCACACCAACACCCACCACACAACCACCAGCAGCACCAACAGAAACACCGACAGCCGCCCCGGCAGCCTCCGGGCTCATCGAAGGCGACGACGAGGCCGCCGCGAGCGTTCCCCGCCGGATCCCGACCCCGGTCTTGCGGCCCCGACTGGATCAGTGCCTCCCGACCGGTGTGCTGCTGGACGACACCAGCCGCGTCGTCGTGATGATGGACCACGGCGGAGTCGGGCGGGCGCTCGCAAAGCTCCTCGGAAGACGCGGCGCCACCGTCATGACCATCGACGATGCTCCGACGACCGAAGAGCTGCGAGAACGTCTCGACGCGTTCGCCGGCGAAGGTGACGTCACCGGCGTGTACTGGCTCCCTGCGCTCGACATCGAGCCGGAGATCGAGGAGCTCGATCTGGAGGCATGGCGCGAGCACCTGCGCATCCGCGTCAAGCTGCTGTACGAGACGATGCGCCACCTCTACGACAGGTTTGGTGGAGAGGGCACCTTCCTCGTCTCGGCGACACGACTCGGAGGGCTGCACGGGTACGGCCCCGACGGATCAACCGCACCCATGGGTGGAGCCGTCACAGGTTTCACGAAGGCCTTCAAGCGAGAGAAGCCCGATGCGCTGGTCAAGGCAGTCGACTTTGCGTCGAGCAGGAAGACGAAGGCGCTTGCCGAACGCCTCCTCGCAGAGACACTCGCCGATCCGGGCGCGGTCGAGATCGGGACGCGCGACGATCGCCGCTGGGCGATCGCCCTCGTCGAAGAGGACCTGCCCTCCGAGCCGGCAGGACTCGATCTCGACTCCGACTCGGTGTTCGTGATCACCGGAGCCGCCGGGAGCATCGTCTCGGCGATCACCGCCGACCTCGCGCGGGCGTCCGGCGGGACCTTCCATCTCCTGGATCTGATACCCGAGCCGGATCGAACGGACCCCGACCTGATCGCCTTCACGAGCGACAAGGAAGGCCTCAAACGGACGATCTTCGAGCGGCTCAAGGGGTCAGGGGAACGCGCAACACCGGCGATGGTCGAACGGGAGCTCGCGGGAATCGAACGGAGACAGGCGGCTCTCGCCGCCATCCGAGCCGTGGAAGCAGCCGGTGGAACGGTGCACTACCACTCGGTCAACCTCCTCGACGCCGAAGGCGTGGGCGCCGCCATGCAACGCGTGTCCGAGACCAGCGGGAAGGTCGACGTGCTCCTGCACGCCGGCGGGCTCGAGATCAGCCGCCAGCTGCCCGACAAGGAACCTCGTGAGTTCGACCTCGTGTTCGACGTGAAGGCGGATGGCTGGTTCAACCTCATGCACGGTCTCGGCGACACACGCGTGGGATCAACGGTCGTGTTCAGCTCGGTGGCGGGCCGGTTCGGCAACAACGGCCAGACCGACTACAGCTCGGCGAACGACCTCCTGTGCAAGTTCACGGCGCACCACAGGAACGTCGGAGCAGACACCCTCGGCGTCGCGATCGACTGGACGGCATGGGGCGACATCGGGATGGCAACGCGAGGATCCATCCCCACCATCATGGCCGCCGCCGGCATCGACATGCTCCCGGCTGCTGCGGGGATCCCCATCGTCCGTCGCGAAGTGACCGGACGGGCGATCGGCGGAGAGCAGGTGGTGGGGCTGAGGCTCGGCGTTCTCACCGGAGAATTCCATCCGCGTGGCGGACTCGATCCCAACGCGTTCACAGCAGAACTGGACCGGTCCGTGATGACCGGATCGGTCGATGGATTCGGCCTCTACGACGGTCTCGTCGTGACCACAGAGCTGGACCCGACCCAGCAGCCCTTCCTCTTCGACCACCGAATCGACGGAGTTGCCGTGCTCCCCGGAGTGATGGGGATCGAAGCGATGGCCGCCACAGCGGCGGTGCCCTTCCCCGATCTGTCGGTGACGGCGATAGAGGACGTCGACTTCCTGGCACCGTTCAAGTTCTACCGGGACGAGCCGCGCACGCTTCGAATCGAAGCCTTGTATACGCTCGAAGGCGACGACGTGATCGCCACATGCCGCATCATCGGTGAACGGCTCCTCACCGGACAGACCGAGCCGCAAGTGACGATCCACCACTCCGGCCGGGTTCGTCTGAGCGATCGCGCCCCCGATCCCGCAGGAGCCGAGCCACCGGATCCCACCGGTGATGCAGCAAACGACGACGCCGTCTACGCCGTGTACTTCCACGGACCGACCTATCAGGTTCTGGACCAGACATGGGTGGCCGACGGCGTGGCTGCCGGGGCGTTTGCCACCGAACTCCCGCCGAACCACGAACCGGCCGATGCCGGTCTCGTGACCTCTCCTCGACTCACCGAACTCGCCTTCCAGACGGCGGGCATCTGGGAGATCGGGAACACGGGGACAATGGCGCTGCCGACCCACATCGACTCGATCGAGTACCGGCCCGGAGCCTCCGAGGGTGGCTCGGTCGCACTGGTGGAGCCTGGCGCTGAAGGCTTCGATGCAGTGGTCGTCGGACCCGACGGAACTGGTCTCGTCCGGATGAACGGATATCGGACGGTCGCCATGCCGGCTCCCCTCGACGAGTCGGCGTCCGCCCCTCTCCGAAGAGCGATGACGAAAGGAACCTGATCATGTCGATCGGTCGGATTGCCATCGTCAACCGCGGCGAGCCGGCAATGCGACTGATCAACGCGGCCCGAGAGCTGTGCGCCGACGGGGCAGACCTCACCACCATCGCCCTCTACACCGACCCCGACCGGACGTCCATGTTCGTTCGCCAGGCCGATGAGTCATACCCGCTCGGCCCAGCGCTCTACACCGACGACGCCGGAAATCGAAAGGTCGCCTATCTCGACTACGAGGTGCTCGAGCGCTCCCTCGTCGACACAGAGGCGGACTCGGTCTGGGTCGGGTGGGGCTTCGTCGCCGAGCACGCCGAGTTCGCCGAGATGTGCGAGCGCCTCGGCGTCACCTTCGTCGGCCCACGGTCGGACGTGATGCGCCGCCTCGGCGACAAGATCACGTCGAAGCAGATCGCCGAGCAGGCCGGGGTACCGGTCGCACCGTGGAGCGGAGACGCCGTACAGACCGTCGACGACGCCCTCTCGTATGCGGAGCGGCTGGGCTTCCCCGTCATGCTCAAGGCGACCGCAGGTGGAGGCGGGAGGGGCATCCGACGCGTCGATGCTCCCGACGAGCTGCCGGCCGCTTTTCGGGCGGCGAAGTCCGAGGCGTTGGGAGCGTTCGGCAACGACGCGCTGTTCGTCGAGAGCATGGTCGCCGGGGCCCGCCACATCGAGGTGCAGATCATCGGCGACGAAGCTGGCACGGTGTGGCCGGTTGGCGTTCGAGACTGCACGGTCCAGCGGCGCAACCAGAAGATCATCGAGGAAGCACCCTCACCCGTTCTGAGCGCCACCCAGGACACGTTCATCAAGGAGGCCGCGGCGCGATTGGGAGAAGCGGCCGGGTATGTGGGGGCGGGGACCGTCGAGTTCCTCTACGACGAGGCGAGCGAGAGCTTCTTCTTCATGGAGGTCAACGCCCGACTCCAGGTCGAGCATCCCATCACCGAGCTGACCACCGGCGTCGACATGGTCAAGCTCCAGTTGCACGTCGCAGGTGGCGGGCTGCTCCACGGTGATCCACCGAGGACGACGGGCGTCGCCGTCGAGGCTCGCATCAACGCCGAGGACCCCGATCGAGGGTTCTCCCCGGCACCGGGCAAGATCGACTTGCTTCGCATGCCGGGCGGCCCGGGCATCAGAGTCGACACGGGCGTCGAGGACGGCGACGCCGTCGCCTCCGAGTTCGACTCGATGATCGCCAAGGTCATCGCGTTCGGTGAGGACCGAACCGAGGCGATCGCGCGGCTCGACCGGGCACTCGGACAGTTGAGGGTCGTGATCCGCAACGGCACGACCAACAAAGGCTTCGTGCGTGAGCTGCTGAGTCACGAGGATTTCCGCGCAAACCGGATCGATGTGGGCTGGGTCGATCGGCTGACTCGTGACACGACGCTCAACGGTGAGCCTGCCGCCATCGCGCTGGTGGCCGCAGCAATCACCGCCTATCGGGAACAGCAGTCCATCGAGCTCCGCGCATTCAAGGCCTCGGCAGCACGAGGTCGCCCCGAGGTCGAAGACCACGTCGGACAAGAGGTTCAGCTCAGGCACGGCGGCCATCGCTACGAGCTCGCGGTCCGCCAGGTCGGC
Source organism: uncultured bacterium (assembly GCA_965364595.1). Lineage (GTDB taxonomy): Bacteria > Actinomycetota > Acidimicrobiia > Spongiisociales > ZC4RG35 > JAHEDH01. Next base: position 869 of record CBDTYK010000114.1, on the reverse strand, counting down.
CCGGAGTCGTTCGAGATCGCCCACGAGCGCGGCGCAGTGCAGGCCCACGCAGAACAGCTCGATCGCTTCACGATGCGTCTCACCTGTGCCGGCCGGTCACACCAGGCCCTTTCGGTCGTTCACGGTGGCACTCACTCGGTGGAGGTCTCCGACACGACGTTCCGGTTCACCCACGACGAAGGCGGCGTCATCCGGGCCCCGAGCCCGGCGGTGGTGGTCTCGCTACTCGTCGAACCAGGTCAGCACGTCGAGAAGGGTGACCGTCTGACCGTCATCGAAGCGATGAAGATGGAGACATCCATCGCTGCGGAGTTCTCGGGCACCGTCCGTCAGATCGACGTTCGCGAGAACACCCAGGTCGGAGCCGGCACTCCGCTGATGATCATCGACCTGACCGACCGGCCCGACGAAACGCCCGCATCACATCGCATCGACCTCACGCCGATCTCCACCCCGCACCCCGGCCCGCACGGTGGCTGCCGCCACTACCTCGACGACCTTCGCCGTTCGCTCTTGGGATGGGACGTGACCTCGGATCGGCTCGACCAGTACCGCATGGGCCAGGGACCTCGCTGCCCCGACCGAATGGAAGAGTCGGTCATCCGGGAACTCGAGGACGAGACGCTCTCGGTGTTCGTCGACATCATCTCGCTGTTCAGGCGCGCTCCCGACGCACGTGGCGATCGACGATCGAGCGAGGAATACCTGTTCATCAACCTCAGGGACGTCGCCGCCCGTGAGGGCCTTCCTGCGAGCTTCCTCGCACAGTTGGAGAAGACCCTCGCCCACTACGGGGTGCCGACACTCGACCCATCGCCGGAACTCGATGCAGCGCTCCACCGCATCGTCAAATCCCAGATGCGGATGCG
>CBDTYK010000113.1:0-5358 GCA_965364595.1 uncultured bacterium | reverse complement strand
CTCGCTGACCGGTGTCTCATCCACTCCGACCACGATCGGCATGTCACTCCTTTCGTCACCCCGAGTCTCGCAGCTTCCGGTCGTCGCACCAGGGGCTCTCGTCATCTCCGGAAGTCGCATCTTCCCACGCCGCCGGTACGTTTGTTGCCTTCGCGATCGGAGAAGCCATGAGAGTCGCCGTGTTCAGCACCAAGAGTTACGACCGTCAGTTCCTTTCGCAGATCGAGGATCGTCACGAGATGAAGTTCCTCGAGCCCCGGCTGGACCCGATGACGGCCGCGCTTGCATCGGACTGCGACGCAGCGTGTCTCTTCGTCAACGACGTCGCCGACCGTCCGGCGCTCGAACGTCTGGCCGAGGTCGGCGTGAAGCATCTCGCGTTGCGGTCGGCCGGATTCAACAACGTCGATCTCGAGGCGGCGAAGGAACTCGGGATGCGGGTGGCGCGGGTCCCCGGCTATTCGCCGTATGCCGTGGCAGAGCATGCCGTTGCACTCATCCTCGCTCTCGATCGACGGATCCACCGTGCCTACGCCCGCGTGCGGGAAGGGAACTTCTCACTCGAAGGTCTGTTGGGCTTCGATCTGCGATTGAGAACGGTCGGAATCGTCGGAACCGGCAAGATCGGGCATGCGGTGGCCACCATCCTGCGCGGCTTCGGATGCCGGCTGCTCGCCTACGACGTCCATCAGAACCCCGACTGCCTCAGTCTCGGCGTCGAGTACACCGATCTCGAACGCCTGTTCTCCGAATCCGATGTGATCACGCTCCACTGTCCGCTCACGCCGGACACGTACCACCTGATCGATGAGGCTGCCATCGCGCGAATGAAACCCGGGGTGATGATCATCAACACCAGTCGGGGTGCACTCGTGGACACTCCGGCGGCGATCGAAGGTCTCAAGAGCCATCAGATCGGCCATCTCGGTCTCGATGTCTACGAGGAGGAAGGTGATCTCTTCTTCGAAGACCAGTCCGACCGAGTGATCACCGACGACGTGTTCAGCCGTCTCTTGACGTTCCCGAATGTGATCGTGACCGGGCATCAGGCCTTCTTCACACAGAATGCGTTGAGTGAGATCGCTCGTGTGACCGGCGACAACCTCGATGCGTTCGAGTCCGGAGAACCCTCCAGCAACGATCTCGTCTGAGCCCGAGCGAGCGTCGCGGCTGCAATCGATTGACCAAGGTCCCACCGGTTCGTGACCTTTCCCGGACCCCCAGTTCGGCCTGTTCACCGAAGATGGATCTACGCCGATCGAGGAGTGACGAGCGTGGAGATCAGGAATCTCGTGGCCGGAGAGACGGTCGCATGCGGGCGCGACGTGACGCTCGCAGACATCGCCTCGCTGATGATCTCCGAGGATGTCGGATCCGTAGCAGTGGTGGACGGCTCGACCCTTCTCGGGATCGTCACCGAGCGTGACATGGTGCGAGCGGTCGCAGCCGATGTCGACGCCAACGCAGCGACTGCCCGTGAGTGGATGACCGTGGACCCCGACGTTGCCGACCCGGACCTCTCGGTCGAGGATGCAGCTCGGTGGATGCTGACGGCCGGCTACCGGCACCTGCCCGTCGTGGAGGGAACCCGATTGATGGGCGTGGTTTCGATCAAGGACGTCCTCTGGGCCTTGGACGGAGTGTTGGCGTTTGGAGACACCGGATGATCTACCACTCGCTTCGGAGGCCAACTGCGGTGCCGTTCGCCCCGGCAGCCGCTGCAGCGGCGCGAGGCGAGTTCGTGCCTCTCCTGTCGGGCACCGTCAGGGTCACTGTCCACAATCCAGGGGTGTGGACCGCATTCGACATCGACGTCACGGCGGAGGCCCCGATCGAACTGCATTCCCACCGCGCAACGCTCGTGGTGATCCCGATCGAGTTCGAGGCGTTGGAGACCGGCGCCCATCTGCCGCGTTTCGTCGGCTCGATCGAGCTGTCGTGTGTCGGTGAGAGCACGTTCGACGTCGTCCTCGAGGGTGAGTTCGTTCAGCCGGTTCAGCGGGTTGCTGACGTCGTGCCTGCCGAGGAGGTGCTTCAAGCCCTGCTCGACGAACTGGCCGACCGTATCGAGCGGCACGTGGTGGCTGCCAACCCGACGCTGGGGATTCCGTTCTGATGTTGGTTCGATACTTCACATCTGCGAGGGCGCCGCATTCACACGTGGAAGCCGTTCTGTCCGACCTCGAGCGCGAGATGGCCGATTCGGCCGAAGACGCCTACCGCGAGGGCGAGAGCCTTCACCAGCGTATGGAGGCCGGGTCCGGTGTTCCGGCGAAGGAAGTCCTGCTCAACGTCGGGCAGGCGCGGATCAGGCGTGACGGCCTTGCGTTCCCGGTGACCTGGAGGGCGACCGGTCCGACGATGCTGTTCCCCCGGATGCAGGCCGACCTCGTTGTGTCGCCGATCGACGAGGCCTCGACATCCGTGGTGTTCGAGGGCACGTACGAGCCGCCGCTCGGCTTCGTCGGGGGAGCGTTCGATCGGCTGGTGATGAATCGCCTGGCTGAGATGACGGTGAAGATCTGGGTGGATCGTGTGGTCGACCTCGCCGAGAGCACCTGGGTCGAGGCCGAACGCCGGCGTCTGGAGACCACCGGCTGAACGTCAGAAGGGGATGCGCGCTTCTACGACAGTGCCTGACCCGTGCTTGCTTCTGATCGCCAGCTCACCGTTGAGTCGATGTACACGAGCCTCGAGGTTCCCGAGCCCGAGACCACGAACCACCGAGTCGGGATCGAAGCCTTCGCCGTCGTCGGTGATCGAGAGCACGAGGAAGTCGCCGAACGCATCGATGTCGACTGTGACGCGCTTCGCTCCCGAATGGCGCAGCGCATTCGAGACCGACTCCTGGACGATGTGGATCAGATCGTCGGTGAATCTCGAGTCGGGAAACTCATCGACAGTCATGTTCAAGGTGACCGTGGCGTCGTAGGGCTCCGCGATTCGGTCCAGCACGCGCTTCATCGACCCGTGCGCCGTCTCTGCGATCCTGCCGGGATGTGACAAGTCGAAGATGAGGGATCGAAGCTGTGTGATGACATCATCGATCTTGTCGACCGTTGCGTTCAACTCATGGGCTGCACGAGCGTCGATCCTCATCGCCAGCCCCTGCAGACCCAGCCCGAGGCCGAACAAGTCTTGGATGATCGAGTCGTGGATGTCTCGGGCGATCCGTTCACGCTCACCGGCGATCGCCAACTCGTTGATGCGTTCGTTCAGCCTGGCCGTGTTGATCGCCGATCCCGCCAGGATCGCGAGTCCTTCCACCAGCGATTGGTCTGCTCCATCGAAGCCCCCGGGCTTGTCGGTGAGATAGAGGTTCCCGTAGATCTGATCACCGGCCTTGACGGGAACGCCGAGGAATGAGCCCATCGGCGGATGGCCGGGCGGAAACCCCACAGAATCCGGGTGTTCGGTGATCTCGTCGAGCCTGAGGGGCTCGCCGGTCCGGATGAGTGTCCCTAGGAGCCCACGTCCGATCGGCAGATGTCCGATCCGTGCAACCGCCCCCGGATCCATCCCCAGATGGTGGAATTCTGCCAGTGTTCCGTGCCCGCCGATGACGCCGAGCGCTCCGTACCTGGCACCGGTCGTCGTCACGGCGGTCGCGACGAGCTCATCGAGAATCGCTTCGAGATCCGACGCCTCCACGATCGTGGTGGCCGCGCTCATCAGCTCGAAGATGTCCCGGTTGTCGAGTCTGGAGGTCACGTTCTGGTCCGATGAGCGCTGTACGGAGAAGCATATCGACTCGGTGTGAAAGGAGTTTTCACCTGCAATCGGTACAGTGACAGCCCATGGCACACCGGATTCTCCTCGTCGACGATCATGAGATCGTCCGCCAGGGCTTGAAAGCCCTGATCGACTCACACGACGATCTCGAAGTCGTGGGTGAGGGCGCTTCCGTCGAAGACGCCATCAAGCGGACCGGATTCGACAGCCCGGACATGGTTCTTCTCGACGTCCGGCTGCCAGACGGGTCCGGTGTCGAGGCCTGTCGGGAGATCCGCCAGCGTTTCCCTGATGTGAAGGTCTTGATGCTCACGTCGTTCGCCGACGAGGACGCCCTGATCGCTGCGATCATGGCCGGTGCATCCGGCTACGTGCTCAAGCGCATCCGTGGCGACGAGCTGATCGACAGCATCCGCCGTGTGTGCGAGGGGGAGTCGCTCCTCGACCCCGACATGGTGGGGCGGTTGTTCGACAGGCTCAGAACCGGCGGCTCTACCGATCCGCTCCTCGAGAAGCTGTCGGATCAGGAGCGGAAGATTCTCGGCTACATCGCCGAGGGAATGACGAACCGCCAGATCGCGGCAGAGATGTTCCTCGCCGAGAAGACCGTGAAGAACTACGTGTCGAACATGCTCACGAAGATGGGCATGAGCCGAAGGACCGAGGCGGCCGCCTACATGGCGAGGCTCGAGGCCGAGCGAGACGAGCCGCCCGAGACCTGGGCCGACGGATCGTTGGAGCCGTGACAGCCACAAATCCGCCTCGTGATGGCTTTCTTCCCACTACTCCCTGATCTCACGTAGTCTCTCTGGCAATCCGACCCCCAGTTCTCTTCAGTTCATCCCGACACGACATCGAGGTTCTTCCACATGGCTCGGACATCCACCCGTACCAAGTCCAACTCGGCCGACACCAAGCAGGCGGCGAAGCCGAAGCGGAGCTACACCGGGCCGATCTTCGGCGTAGCGATCGTTGCGGCGCTCGTGGCGCTCGTGCTCCTCGATCCGCCGCCGCCCGGCGTCGAATTCCCCTCCCAGGGAAACGTCCACCTCGCCGCATTCGACGAGCCTCATCCTCCCTACAACTCGTCGCCGCCCAGCTCGGGATGGCACATGGGGGTCCTCGCCGAGTGGGGCGTGAGCGAGGAGCCACTCCCGCCCGAGCTCTACATCCACAATCTCGAGGACCGCGGGATTCTGCTCGCGTACAACTGTCCCGACGGGTGTGACGAACTCCAGGCAGACCTGACGGAGTTCGTCGAATCCGAAGGCGGGTTGCTCGTGCTCACCCCGTACACCGATGCGATCGTCGACCCGGACGGGCAGGAGTACCGGGCGGCGGCCGTCGCCTGGAAGCGGGTGTTCTACTTCGACGACTTCGACGAATCCACGAGGGGCGAAGTGGAGACCTTCGTCAGCCTGTACGAGGGAATCGATCACCACGCCGGTAGCGGCGGGGAGAACGTCTCGAACTAAGAGGCGAGTGCCCCCAATGACAGACCCAGTGCCACGATCAGTTGGAGGCGCGCCGTTCCTGCGAGCACCGAGATGAGCGCCTGAGGCGACGACTCCCGGTACACGCGAGCGATGAGTGGCCTCGCCAGCGGAAGCAAGACGACGCTGATAC
>CBDTYK010000112.1:0-5425 GCA_965364595.1 uncultured bacterium | reverse complement strand
GCATCTGGATTCATGATGCCAACGGAAACAAATGGGCCGACTTCGCCTGTGGCACGGCTGTCACCAACCTCGGCCACAACCACCCCGCCGTGGTGGCTGCCGCACACGAGCAACTCGATCGCTTCGTCCATTCCGGATGCATCTACCGCTACGACTCGATCGTCGAACTCGCAGAGAAGCTGAGAGCCGTCGCTCCCGACGGCATCGAGAAGTTCGGCTTCGCCAACTCGGGCGCCGAGGCGGTCGAGGCCGCAGTCAAGCTCGCCCGGAAGACCACCGGACGCCAGGGTGTCATCACCTTCCGAGGAGCGTTCCACGGCCGGACGATGGGCTCGGTCTCCTGGACCACGTCGAACGCCAAGTACCGAGACGGATACCACCCGATCCTCGGATCGACGTTCACCGTGCCGTTCCCCCATCCCTATCGCTGGGGCATGGATGTGGACGAAGCCGTTGACTACTCGTTGTTCGAACTCGAGATGCTCTTCCGCCACGTGGTCACACCGCAGAACATCGGTGCCATGCTGGTAGAACCGCAGCAGGGGGAAGGCGGCTACTACCCGGCGCCACCCCGGTTTCTCGCGGCGCTACGTGACATCTGTGACGAACACGGGATCATGCTGGTCTTCGACGAGGTTCAGACGGCATTCGGCCGCACCGCCGAGTGGTTCGCAGCAGATCACTTCGAGGTCGACCCCGACATCATCGCCCTCGGCAAGGGCATCGCCAACGGCTTCCCACTGTCCGCCTACGGTGCCGCTGCTGACGTGCTGGATGGATGGGCGGTCGGGTCACACGGGACCACCTTCGGCGGCAACCCCGTGTCGTGCGCAGCCGGGGTCGCCGTCCTGGACACGATGGGGCAACTCCTGCCGAACGCCCGCGAGGTCGGGACCCGGGCGATGGAGCGCTTCGAGAAGCTCGCCATCGACCACCCGACGATCGGGGACGTCCGCGGCCTCGGCCTGATGATCGGCGTCGAACTGGTCACCGACCGAGAAACGCGGGATCCGGACAAGGCGGCCTTCGCCCACATCCAGCAGTACTGCATGGAACGGGAGCTCGTGATCATCGAGTGCGGCCCCCTGGGCAACATCATCCGATTCATCCCGCCGGTGATCACCACGCTCGAAGAGGTGGACTGGGCCATCGACCTGATCGACGAGGCTCTCACCGACTACGAGCAGTAGCACTTCACGCGACACGCCGCACGCAACACGCTCTGCGGCATGCGACGGTGGTTGTGATCGACCCGCCGACAGCGCGGGGTTGTTTGTTCCCCCTTCGGGGAAACCGGCTTGCGCCAGCAAGCCAAGGGGGGATTCGCCGCGCAGGTATTGACGCGCCTCTGGCTGGCCCGGGAGGCCAGCTGTCCCCCGAAGGGCACGAACGGGTCACGCCTTTGAGTCGTTGGGAACCTCGCGGAACATGGAGACCGTCGTATGAGCATGAGATTCCTTGTAGTGATGATGTTGATGGCGCTCGTGGTCGGAGCGTGTGGGAGTGACGCCGGCGAGGAAGTCGAGCCGACGGTGCCTCAGGGCACACCCGGCAGCGTGATCCTGGAGATCTCGGACGAGGGCGGATTCGTACCCGTCGAATTCAACCTGCAGCGAGTACCTCGATTCACGGTCTTCGCAGACGGCACGGTGGTTGCTCCCGAAGGCGAGCAGTTTCGGTTTCCGGGCCCGGCCATCCCCCGCCTGAAGGCCTTCCGGATAGACGAGGCCACACTCGACGACCTCATCACCTTCGTGACGGATCTCGGACTTGCCGACATCCAGTCCCAGGACATCAACAACGCCACGAATGTTGCCGACGCAAGCACGACGGTCGTTCGATACTTCGATGGTGGTGGAGAGCATCGCTTGTCGATCTACGCACTCGGCTTCGAGTCCGGCGATGCCAGGGAGGCAATCGTCTCGTCGATGCTCTCGACGCTCGAGCGGGCGAGTCAAAGCTCGAGGGCTACCGGGTGGCAAGCGGACCGAATCGTCGTGCACGCACAGAGCGCCGCGAACTTCGATCCGGAAGCTCAGACGACCTCGCGTCCATGGCCTTTCGACTTCTCGCCCGACGACATGACGGCTGAGTTTGCTGGTACCACTTGCCGGACACTCGAGGGAGATGCTGCGACGACCGCTGTCGCCGAACTCGAATCAGCTGACGCGCTGACGATCTGGAATGCCGATGGCGACGAGTTCCGCATCTTCGCACGACCGCTGCTTCCCCACCAGGACGGCTGCTGAGCATTTGGGAGCGGAGTCGGGGGACCACGAGAATGGAGCGATGACACCCGAGGAGTTCCGGCGAGCAGGTCACGAGCTCATCGACTGGATCGCCGATTTCCGCGAAGGCATCGAGTCGCTCCCGGTACGGGCCCAGGTCGCTCCCGGCGACGTCAGGGCCCGATTCGACACCGAACCACCAGCCGGCGGTGACTCGATCGGCGACCTGATCGACTCGTTGGACACCGACATCGTGCCCGGCGTGACGCAGGTCCAACACCCGATGCACTTCGGCTGGTTCCCGTCCAATGCATCGCTCGCATCCGTGCTCGGCGACATCGCATCGTCGGGAATCGGCTCGCTCGGGATCTCCTGGGAGAGCAGCCCGGCCCTCACGGAAGTCGAAGAGGTCGTCTGTGACTGGATGCGACAGCTCGTGGGCCTGAGTGACGCCTGGAAAGGCACGATCCACGACACCGCCTCCGCGGCCTCTCTGATCGCACTGCTCGTGGCACGAGAGCGTGCCTCGGGCCTGTCCCTGAACCACGCCGGCGTGCAGGGACTGGAGGCACCGCTGATCGTCTACACCACCAAACACGCCCACTCATCGGTGGCGAAGGCTGCGCTGTTGGCCGGCTACGGCTGGGACAACATCCGGCTGGTCGAGTGCGACGAGCACATGGCCATGAGGCCCGAGGTGCTCGCAGGCTCGATCGAGGCCGACGTGTCCTCCGGCGCGGTACCGGCTGCGATCGTTGCCACCGTCGGAACCACCGGGACCACCGCCATGGACCCGATCGACGAGGTGGTCGCGGTTGCCGCCCAGCGCGGTGTCTTCGTCCACGTCGATGCGGCCATGGCAGGGTCGGCGATGTTGCTGCCAGAGCGGCGTCATCTGTGGGAGGGCGTCGAGGGGGCGGACTCGATCTCGTGGAACCCCCACAAGTGGATGGGCACCATCCTCGACACGTCGTTGTTCTACATGCGTGACATCGATCTGCTGACGCGTGTCATGTCGACCAACCCGACATACCTCCAGTCGGCGACCGAGGGAGCAGTCACGCAGTTCCGCAACTGGGGAATCCCGCTCGGGCGCCGCTTCCGGGCACTCAAGCTCCTGTTCCATCTCCGTATCGACGGGATCGACGCCATCAGGGATCGGATCAGGAGGGATCTCGCCAATGCCGAATGGCTCGCCGGTGAGGTCTCTGTGGCGCCGGACTGGGAACTGGTTGCGCCGCTGTCGCTCCAGACGGTGTGCGTGCGCCACCGGCCCCAGGATCTCGGAGGTGAAGCACTCGACGAGCACACCAGGCGCTGGGTCGAGGCGATCAACCGATCGGGCGAGGCCTATCTGACGGCCTCAGAGCTCGACGACGGGTGGATGGCGCGGGTGTCGATCGGCGTCGAGACGACCGAGCGGCGCCACGTCGAACGGATGTGGGAACTCATGAAACGAGCCGCCGAAACCAGCGCCGGCGCCGCGACACGGGCCTGACGTCACGAAAACAAATGCTCTTCGCTGCTTGCTCAGCGACCAGCCAAGGTAGAAATAGAGAGAACGACTCCGGAAAGGAACTCTGTGATCACGACGCTCGAGACAGATCTGCTGAAGGAACTCGCATCGCACCGCAATGATCCGTGTGTCACCGTTTACATCCCCACACACCTGAAAGGCCGCGAGATCGAGCAGGACCCGATCCGTTTGAAGAACGCGATCTCAGCTGCAGAAGCAGAACTCGAGAAGGCAGGGGCCGACGACGCCGTCCGCACTTCGCTCCTCGCCGGAATGAGGCAACGCCTCGAGGATCGCGACTTCTGGCGGCATCAGGGATCTGGACTTGCGATCTTCGCGTCGAAGGATCTCTACGAAGAGGTGCGGTTGCGCGTCCCGGTCGACGATCGTGTCCGCGTCAGCGACCGGTTCTTGATCACACCGCTCGTCGAGTCCGTGGGTGAGCACAGCGTGTACGTGCTGGCGCTCAGCCGGGGCAACGCCAGGCTGTTTCAGCTCGGCGAGCAGGGAGGTTCAGAGCTCGACCTACCCGAAGGCACACCTCGGTCCATGGAGGACGCCAACTGGTTCATCGACCGCGAAGCTCAGCTCCAGGACCGTGCGAAGACCACCGGTGGCGAGTTCCACGGGCACGGTGACACCGGCGGGACCGAGCGGGCGGATCTGCGCCGCTTCCTCCGCGAGCTCTCCGACGGCGTCAAGTCCGTGGTCGGAGACAACCAGGTGATCGTCGCTGCCGTCGGCGAGCTGGCCGCCGCCTATCAACACGATGCACATCACCGGGTCTCCCAGCACGTCATTCCGGGCAATCCCGACAATCTGGATCTCACGGAACTGCGTGAACGCGCTGCGGACGTCATCGAGGCCTCCCGGTCGGAGAAGATGAGCGATCTCGAGCATCGTTGGACCGAGTCCCTGGGTCGCAAGACGGCGACGAAGGGGATCATTCCGACGGTCATCGCCGCACACCACGGGCGCGTCGAGACACTGTTGGTGGGCGACACGAGCCCGATCTGGGGGACGTTCGATCCCGATGAGGTCGAGGTCATCATCTACGACGAGCGGGGTCACGATCACCGGAACCTGGTCGACGACTCGATCCGGGCAACCCTTCAGAACGGTGGGAAGATCGTGAAGGTCCGGAAGATCGAGGACAACATCGGATCGCTGCTCCGATACTGACCGTCTCTTCACGCACAGTTCACATCGAAACGACGCGTCTCGCGTGTCGTCCTGACATACTCGTTTCTCTTGAGTGACGGCTCGATGAGCCGACGGGAGTGTCACGAAAGGAGACGCAGATGCTGGATCGTTTCACGGATCGTGATCTCGCGACGATCGCCGCGGCGGCCTCGACTTCGGTCGAAGCTCTGACACATGAGCTGCGGCTGCGGCCGTGGACGGCGGCGGATCTCCTGGCGTCCGACGATGTGTTCGAGGCGGTCATGGACCGCAAAGCGCATCCCGCTGAGCTCGTGTCACCGTTCCTGCTGTTCTCGGTGCTGGTCCATCGCGCCGCCGCAGAACTGAGGGACGCATCGTTCGTGAACGAATGGGCCGGCATGAAGGTGAGACTGCCGGTGTTCGACATCGCCGGTGTCCACGACTTTCTGACCGATCCGGCCAGGGTGATGTTTCTCGCTCGGCTGCTCACGGCATTTGCTGGACCCAGGTCGTTCCC
>CBDTYK010000111.1:0-5455 GCA_965364595.1 uncultured bacterium | reverse complement strand
CGCGCGAGCAGGTCGCGGAAGCTCCGCCGCTGGTCCGCGTCCTCGCAGTCGACGAGCTTCAGATCACCACGTACGTCCGGCTCCCCGAATTCTGATCTACCACCAGGTGGGATCCGGCCTGGCTCGCGAAATGGAGGTGTCCGAGGCCGCCTTTCGCGCGCAGATGACCCATCTCGCCGAGCACCATGATGTGGTGAGTCTCGACGAGGCGATCGAACGAGCCGACGAATCGGTCGTCGTCACGATCGACGACGGATACCGCGACACGTACACGACGGCTCTCCCCATCCTCGAGGCTCTCGGCCTGCCGTTCACGCTCTATCTGGCGACGGAATCGATCGAGACCGGCAGATCGCTCGGTCCATCGATCGGCGCCGAGCCACTGACCTGGACCCAGATCGAGGAGATCTGCGCACGAACCGACGTGACGATCGGCGCGCATACGCACTCTCACAGGGATCTGCGGGAGGCCGATGCCGAGACGGTCGAGTGGGAGATCGAGCAGAGCGACGACTTGCTCGATCGGAGGCTGGGGGTCAGGGCGAACCACTTCGCGTATCCGTGGGGCTACTGGGGCGAGCAGGCCCACGGCGTGCTCGCACGACGGTACGCATCGGCGGTGCTCGGTGGTGGGGAGCCGACGCTTCCTCTCGATCCCATGCTTCTGAATCGAATACCCATCCAGCTCACGGACACGTTCCGTGGATTCGTGGGGAAGCTTCGCCATGGAGGGCGGTCCGAGGAGCGGATCCGGCGATCGGTCAAGGGCTACGACGGCCCCTGACACCAGCCCAGCCTCGCCTCACTCTCCGTGAGCTTGCCTTTGGTGGACTAGTTATTATGGTGGCTCATCACGTAGTACCTGATCCGCTCGTCCCCACCTGCCATTCCACCCGGTGCGCGCGGACAAGAAACAGGGGAGTCCCGAATGACCCGCATCAATCGCCGCACGTTCCTGGCAAGCGCGACGGCCGCCGGCGCACTCGCAGCCACGCACCCGTGGAACGCCGCCGGCCTTCTCGCCCAGACCGCGACCAAGACGTTCTCCGGCACGGTGAACCTCTCTGAGGGGTTCACCGTCCCTCAGGGCGAAGTCTGGGAGTTCGATCCAGACGTCTCGACCACCGTGGTCGTCGGTGAAAACGTGGTCGTACGTGGGACGCTGCGCATGCGTCCGGCCGCACCGTCGGTGAGACATGTCTTGCGCTTCGAAGGCGTCGACGAGGGGGCCTTCAAGGGGGGTGGAATGGATGTGGTTGCATCCGACGTCGGTCTCTGGGTCATGGGCAGCGGCAAGCTCGACCTGGCCGGATCGTCCAAGATGCCTTGGAACCGAACCGGGTGGGACTCCTCATGGCTGGCCTCCGACGACGTTCGCGTCACACCGTTCAATGCCGGTGACTACGGGTCCGGTGGGTTCGCCCCATTTGGTCAGAGCGACTCGCTTCCTTCGATCACGATCCCTGGCCGAATCGTCCCGTTGAAGCCGTCGTTCCTCGACTCCGGAGCCAGTCCGTTCATGCTCGATATCGAGGCGATCGCCCAGGCGGGCATCACGACCGGATACGGTGACGGTCGGTTCGGTCCGAATGACGGGGTGACGCGCGCTCAGATGGCGGCGTTCCTGGTGAGGGCGCTCGGTCTGGGATCCGGCGGTTCGGCGGGCTTCTCCGACACGTCCGGTCATTGGGCCGAGGATGCAATCGACCGCCTGGCGGCCGCAGGCATCACGACCGGGTACGGTGACGGTCGGTTCGGTCCGAATGACGGGGTGACGCGCGCTCAGATGGCGGCGTTCCTGGTGAGGGCGCTCGGTCTGGGATCCGGCGGTTCGGCGGGCTTCTCCGACACGTCCGGTCATTGGGCGGAGGATGCAATCGATCGCCTGGCGGCCGCTGGGATCACCAACGGGTATGGCGATGGCCGATTCGGGCCCGGTGACGGAGTCACCCGTGGTCAGATGGCGGCGTTTCTGCGGCGAGGTCTGCAGTTGCCGGTACCCGAACCTTCCGAAGAAGGCGCTTCTTCCCTCGCTCCAGAGGTCCTGAACCTGACTCGCAACGTCGTGATCGAGGGCACCGAGTCTGGACGTACCCACGTCATTATCCACTCGGCCGTTCCACAGTCGATCTCGTACGTCGAGATCCGGCACGTCGGTCCCCGCAAGGGCGAGGACGCAGTGCTCGGGAGGTACGGACTGCACTTCCACCACTGCGGAGACGGCAGTCGGGGATCGTTGGTCGAAGGCGTCGTCGTCAAGCACGCCGGCAACCATTCGTTCGTGCCACACATGTCCCATGGAGTCACGCTGCGCAACTGCATCGCGTACGACGTCCTCGAGGACGCGTTCTGGTGGGACGTCAAGGACCGGACAGACGATGTCCTCTGGGAGGGTTGCGTTGCTGCGCTCGTCAAGGCGGATCCGGACTTCCGTGGTTTCCGCCTGGCGGGTTTCGTTCTCGGCCACGGTGATCGACTCACCGTTCGCGACTGTGTTGCGGCCGGTGTACACGGGAACGTGAACTCAGCAGGCTTCAACTGGCCGGAGTTCACCGAAGGGGCCAAGATCGAGGGAGTCTGGGACTTCCAGGATTGTGTGGCGCACAACAACGTGTTCGACGGCTTGTTCGTCTGGCAGAACACCGGGGCATTCCACGTCATCGAGTCCTTCACGGCCTACCGAAACGGTCAAGCCGGTATCGACCACGGCGCGTACGCCAACTCGTACACGTATCGGAACTCGGCGGTCGTCGAGTCCGAACACGGTTTGCTGGTCCACGCCAACTCGAATGCGAGCCCTCAGCTCGTGTTCAGCGGCATCGGCATCGCCGGATGCGAATCGGCCGTGACCCTCATCGGGTCGAATGGGGATCCGGCAGGCGAGACCCTGTTCGAGAATCTCTCGATGACCGACAACGATGTGAAGGTGACCGTCAAGGGTGATCCGAGCCTGCTGAAGCCGCGAAACGACCTGTTCGTAGGCACGGACATCACGCCCGGCGACGTCGACTTCGTCTCTGCGAAGTCGGGTTCCAAGTTCACCTTCAGACTGCCGAGCGGTGAGACGTGGACCATGGACTCGAGCGGCAACGTCTCGAGCTGATCAGAACACCTCGACTTCGGGGATCGGCACGACGAGGCGCGCTCCCCACTCGCGTGTGAATTCGAGTTGCTCGGCGATCTCTTCCCGGAGGTTCCACGGCAGAATCACGATGAGATCCGGCCGGGTGTCGGCGAGAAGCTCGGGAGGGTGAATCGGAATGTGGGTTCCCGGCGTCAGCCGGCCGTGCTTGTACGGGTTCCTGTCGACCGCGTAGTCGATCAGGTCCGTCCGAATCCCGCAGTAGTTGAGGAGCGTGTTGCCCTTCCCGGGCGCGCCGTAGGCCGCAACGTGCAGGCCACGTTCACGTGCATCGATGAGGAGTTTCAACAGTTCCCTCTTGATGCGACGGGCGCGCTGCTCGAACTCCGGATAGGAGGCGAGATCGAACATCCCAGCTTCTCGCTCACGGTCGATCAAGGCTTCGACCGAGGTGGACGTCACGTGTGAGGCTTCTTCGAGGCAGGCGTAGACCCGCAGCGACCCTCCGTGAGTCCAGAGCTCTTCGACATCGAACACCCGGAGCCCATGCGCTCCCAGGATCCGCTTGGTGGTGCCCATCGAGAAGTATGAGTAGTGCTCGTGGTAGATGGTGTCGAACTCGTTTCGATCGAGCAGCGTTTGCAGGTGCGGGAACTCGATCGTCAGGACACCCTGGTCGGCGAGCACATGTCGAAAACCCCCGACGAAGGAGTTGAGGTCCGCGACCTGGGCGAGCACGTTGTTCGCAGCGATCAGGTCGGCAGCGATCCCCTCGGAGCTCAGACCGAGGGCTGTCTGCTCATCGAAGAAGATCTGCCGTGTGGGGACTCCCTTCTCGATGGCTGCGTCTGCCACCGTGCGCGCCGGCTCGATGCCCAAACAGGGGATGTCACGCTCCACGAAGTTCTGGAGGAGGTAGCCGTCGTTGCTGGCGACCTCGATCACGAACGAATCGCCGCTCAGACCGAATCGACGGGTCATGTCGTCGACATAGGTACGGGCATGCGTGAGCCAGGCGCTCGAGAACGAAGAGAAGTAGGCGTAGTCGTCGAAGATCTCCTGCGGATCCACGTACTCCTCGAGTTGCACGAGGTAGCAGTCTCCGCAGACGCGAACCACGAGTGGATAGAAGGACTCCCTCTCGTTCGACTGCGCCGGGAGGAGGAAGTTCTCCGACGGAGGCGACATACCGAGGTCCACCATCGTCGTGTACAACTCGGTTCCGCAGAATCTGCAGGTGGGTGCGGTCTTGCTCATCTCGTCTACTCCATGCCATCGATGTGTATGAGTTCGGGGGAGAGGCCGGCCTCGTCGAGATCGGCTCGGATCTCTCGCTCGTAGATCGGATTCGTGATGATGATCGTGTCCGGTCGGGCATCGGGCAGGTCGACCGGGCCGATGACATGCGTGCCGGAACCGGGCAGGAAGGATCCCTGCTTCGCCGGATTGATGTCGATTGCGCAGGTGATGGGGCGTCCGACGGCACTCAGGAATCCGACGGTCTTGGAACTCGCACCCCACATCGCGATGCTCGTGCCACGGGCATCGGCATCGTCGAAGAACCGCCGCCAGGCCGTGACGGTGTCGGTGATGCGAGCTGCGAACGATTCGAGATCTGCGAGGTCGATGTCGGGTGCGCCGACATCGACTGTTGGCCGGTGAGGACGGCCCGTCGCGAGGAGGTACTGATCTCCGAAGCCTCGGTCGATCTCGACATCGCCGAGTCCGCTACGCGCCATCAAGGCCTCCAGGGAGCGATGAGTGAAATACGAGCAGTGTTCGAAGTAGACGTCCCAGAATGCACCTTCTTCGAGGATTCGCGACGTGTCCGGTACTTCGATGAAGACGACCGATCCATCGGTGCTTCGGGCGGACTCCGCGAGCAGGCCGGCGAAATGCCCGACATCCTGGATGTGCTCGAGGGTGTGCCGACAGGCGACGAGGCGACCGGTCAACCCACGGTGTCCATCGAAGAACTCGGGAATGATGGTCATCCGGGCCGCATCGGCAGAATCGACCCGGCCGGGTCGGAAAGAAGGATCGATCCCGATCCCCGACGAGCGACAGAGTCGACAGGCCAGTGCCAGCCATTCGGCCTTGCCGCAGCCGACCTCGAAGATGGGCTCACCGGTCAGCTCGAAGCGGTCTCGCAGGTCCTCGATCGTCCTCGTTGCGAATTCGACGAAGGTCGGCGACGAAGCCTGGCTCTCCTCGTACGGCTTGCGGTAGTCGATCATTGCGGGATCGAACGCCGAGTTCTGTAGGAACCCGCACCGGCCGCACGCTTCGAGCTCGATATGGGCGGTTGGCCATTCGAGGGCCTCTTCGGCCGACCGAACGAGTGAAACCGATGACGTCGGCACCGATGAGAAG
>CBDTYK010000110.1:0-5465 GCA_965364595.1 uncultured bacterium | reverse complement strand
GTGCTTCTTGACGGAGTCCTCGGTCGACTTGAGGTAGTCCTCTTCGATCTCGGCGAGGTCCTTGGCGTATCGGGCGGTGACGTCGTCGAGGGCTTCGCGGAGCTTCTTCATCGCCTCGGCGAGCGCATGCGCCTGGTCCTCTCGGATGTGCGCCACCTTCTCGGCGTACTCCGCCTCGGCCTTCGTCACACGCTCGTCGTACTCGAAATGAGCCTTGTCGATGTCTTCCTGGTCCTTGGCCTCGGCGAGGTCCTTGGCGAGTTCCTCGTCGGCCTGTGCGAGCTTGTTGGCACGCTCGCTCTCCTTCTTGGCGAGGTCCTCGGCGGCTTCACTGTCGGCCTTGACGACCCGTTCGATGTACTCGAACTGGGCCTTTGCGACTTCCTCGGCTCGTCGATCGGCGGCCTTCTGAAGATCCTCCAACAGGTCGTCGTTGCCGGTGGCGTAGGCGGTGAGCTGGTCGTACTGGCCGTCGAGGGCGGTGGCGGCGGCATCGATCAGACCGGCTTCGTAGGGGCTCAGCTCGATGGATCCGTCGTCCCAGCCGGCGTCTTCGGTCGACCAGCGGACCGAGGCGTCCGGGCTGAGCGCAACCACGGCGTCATGGTCGGCGAGAAACTCGACGACGTCCCCGGGGACGGTTGCCGCGTAGCCGTCGATGAGCGGTAGCTCGGCGGTCAGCGTGCCGCCGACCGACGCAACGACGCCAGGAACGTCCGCCGTCCCTCTGATGACGACGGCTACCGGCTCGGAGTCCGCAGCGGCGCGCGCAGGAGCGGAAGGAGCGGCAGGGGCGAAGAGGGCCACGACGAGCAGCACTGCGACGGAGCCGGCGATACGCCGGGTGAACGAAGATTCGGTTATCGAGGGAGAGGTGCCTGATTTCACGAGTTGGGGGTTCCTGTCCGTAGAGACTCGTATAGGGATGGTTTCGACCAATCCGGCGTCGAATCCTGAGCGTCATTGCCACGCGCACAGATGGACTAGTCCCCGGTCGGCGCCCTCGGAACGCAACACCGAGATTCGGAGTCGAGGTCACCCCTCTTGGTTTGCCTCGAGGAGGACTGACTCACCTGCTCGGAGCTTGTCACCCACCGAGACGACGAAATCCGCAGGCGTCACGTTCGGGACGAACAGGTCGACCTGGCTCCCCCAACGGATCATCCCGATCTTCTCGCCGATCTCGATGTGCTCTCCGTCGGACACGTAGCAGTCGATCCTGTTGACCTGCTGGTCGGCGATCTGCACCACGAACGCAGTCAGGCCCTCCCCGGCGATCCGGACGACGTTGCGCTCGTTGGTGTAGACGTGCGGGGAGTTGGCGTAGCGGCGGTCCAGCCGGAACAGGTTGCGAAGGAACATGTCTCCCATCGAGAGGTTGGGTGCCTCGTGGTACGTGATCTCGGTGACCGTGCCGCCGATCGGGCTGCGTTGGTAGTGGACGTCATACGGCGAGAGAAAGATGCCGATCAGCGTGCCGGCCGTCGGTCGGTCTTCACCTTTGACGATCTCGTCGAGGGGAATCTCGGTCCGTCCCTTGATGGCGATGGGAACCACCCCGTCGCCCACCTCTTCGAGGTAGACGATTCGGCCGTCGGCCGGCGCGACGACCCGGGCGTCGCTTGGGACCGACCTGACAGGATCACGGGGGAAGTACCAGCGCCGGTACCCCTCGAAGATGAGTTTCGAGCCGGCGGCGACCACCACGGACCAGGCGAGCAAGCGCTTCATGAGAGCACGAAGGCTAACGATCGGTTGGCAGCCGGCTTCCCCAAATGCGCCTCACCTTCGAGCGCCGAGTGCAAGCCCCGGTCCGGATGCGAGGTCGGCAGTCCTCGCCGGACCCGGTCATGGCCCCGCCGTCCCCTCCCGGATCCCGTTGGCCACATCCACGGTCCGATCTACGAGGTCCTCGAGCGAGAGTTCGGACATCCCGGCCAAGCCGACCGCGATGCGGCCCGCCCATGGGGAGGTCCAGTGATCGGGGATCGACATTCCCATGAGCCCCGCCAGACCACCGACGGTTGCACCGTTGCAGTCGGTGTCCCATCCGGCGGCTACGGCGTCGCCGATCGCCCGGCTGAAGTCGCCGTCCGCCGAGGTCAGCGCCCACGCGACAACGGCCAGGTTGTTGACCGTGTGGACCGGCGACAGCTCTGCGTATCGTTCGCGGAGCCGTTCGACGGCATTGGGGGCGCCGGCCAGGTCTCTGCCCAAGCGAACGGCCACGGCGGCCTCCGAGTCCGGAGGAATCACGCTCAGCGCCGCCTCCAGCGCCGAGTCGAGATCGGGAGCTGTCGGAATCGCAGCACCGAGTGCAGCAACGAAAGCGGCGCCGTGAACCCCGTCGCCGCGATGTGAGAGGGCGGCGTCGCGCCGTGCGAGTTCTGCTGCGAGCTTCGGGCGGCCGGGACACACCCAGCCGTACAGGTCGGATCGGATCTGCGCCCCGATCCACTGGTTGTAGGCGTTGTCGGCGCAGACGGCGAGATCGAACCCCGGATCCGCGCCGTTGACGAACTCCGGTGTCATGTTGTCCAGCAGGATGCGATAGGCCTCCCGCTCCGCCGTCCAGGTCTGGCCGGCGGGCAGGAGTTGCAGCCACGCTCGAGCGACGTCGGCGGTGTCGAATGCGGTCCCTCTGTCTTCCAGCAGCACCAAGGCCAGCACGGTGTAGTTGATGTCGTCGTCGGGCTCGGCTCGAATGATGTGCCCTCGACAGCAGGCGCGCCCAAGACGGTCGACGATCGATGCCTCTTCGAGCGGCACGTAGTCACGCAGCGGGAGCGCATCGACTCGCCGGAGGTACGCCGTCAGCCCGTCGTGTCCCTCCTGAAACGACAGCACTTCCACCGGCTTGCCGAGGATGCAACCGGAGACCCTTCCCGCCCAGGCAGCGCGGATGCGGGCCCGGTCGACCTGTTCGTGCGAATCGTCGATCATCGGCGTCGATCGTACGCCATGCGCCCGAAGCGACCGCAGAGTACCGGAGATCGTTCGTGAGGCCCACCCGCAATGAGGCGAGGTTCACACGGCATGGCCTCATGGGCGATCTCGAATCCCGTGCGAATCTCGAGGTTCGTCCGGAGAAACCCCCACGTTCTGGGCGACAGACGTCCGCAACCGTGCATATGATCGCCAAACGGGCGGTGTTGGGAATCGGCGGAGATCGGGAAGAGCCCGAGATGGCTGATGCCTGATCGGCCGCTCGCGGTGGAGGTGGCGAATGATGAAGGCGAGCCGATTGGTGCTCTTCGGGGGAATGATCGGGGGTGTCGCCGCCTGGGCGTACCTCGCTACCGAAGGCCTCATCAGCGCCGCCGGACTCATCGTCGGGCTGTTCGATCTCCTCGTGATCGGCGGCATCGCCCTCGCAGTCACGACCGAGGGCTTCACCAGGCGCACCACCGCCTCGATCGGAGCGTCCATCCGCGCATTCCGTCACCGTCGTGATGCCGGAGCAACGTGCAGCGTGTGCGCTCGACTCACGTTCGACAACGGCGCCGCAAGCTTCTGTCCGTCGTGCGACATGATCCCGGCGGTCGTTGTCGCCTGAGCGACGCCTTGCGATCAGACGACCGCCACCATCCGCGCGATGCGGCTGGTCCGGTCGATGATCTCGGCGTCGACGACCGTCCGATCCGGCGCCTTGAGCAAACGCTGGGTCTGATCCCACACTTCTGACCGCCACCCGGCGATGAGTCGCGAGAACAGCCACTCGTCGAGCCCGGCGAACATGTGGTCGAGGACGCCGAGCATCGGCGAGCGAGGATCGATGACTTCGTCCTGAACGACATCGACCGTGCGGGCAATCACCAGATTGACGTTGCGGTGATCCACTTCCCGTTCCAGCCGGGCCGTGTTGTCGAGTCGGTCCCAGTCGTCGAGCACGTCCGCCAGCGCATAGACGAGATCGTGGTTGATGTGGGCGTTGATGCCGAGGAACAGGACCTGGAGCGGGTTGAGATCGTCGTGGGCACATGCTGCGAAGGCGTCACACCAGACCAGCGGACAGTCGGTGTCGTCATCCCAGGCGTCGACCGCGTCGAAGTAATAGTCGGCGAACCGCTCGAGGAGCCTGCTCACCCAGCGGCCATCTTCGAACTCCTCGTTCGAGATCGCTTCCAACATCGCCTCGGTCATGCGTCCATAGGCGTCGGCGAACAGAGCTCGCCGGTCACCTGTCCGCTCCCACGTCGATGCCAGCTCGAACATGCGCTCTCTTGCCTGCTGCCCCATGAAGTCGGATCGTAGATGTCGGCACGGCGCCGAGACCGAGAAAGCGGGCAGGTGAGACGGAGGACCGCCGGGTCAGTTCTGGGAGACGTCCCAGGCGTAGCCGACGAACCTCTCACGCTCGGTCGGGTCGAGCGAGCCATACAACGCGTTGGCCGGCTCGTTGTCGACTTCCGTTCCGAGCCACACCTCGACACATCCCGCTTCGGAGGCGATCTCGAAGAGCCTCTTCATGATCGCTCGCCCCGCCCCCTTGCGACGTTGGTCGACACAGACGTCGACTTCGTCGACGTAGAGCCACCGCGCTCCGTCATACGGCTTGATCTCGAGGCGGCCCGATGCGATGCCGAGCAGCGTGCGCTCTGATCCCTCGATCTGGTGACAGACCACGAACACGGTGTCTGGAAGTGCGAGATAGGTGGCGAGATGTTCGACCGCGAAGGCGGTCATGTCGTTGGCCTCGTCCCAGCTGGCATGGTTGATCTCGGCGACCAGCGGGGCCAAGTCGTGGTTGGAATCGATCCGTTCGGTGATGATCATGTGGGGCCTTCGTCGCCTTCGCCCGAGGATTGTCGCACGAAGGGAACGGACGGGCACAGGAGCCTCGCTTCGATGCGTGGGAGGTGACAGCGTTCAGCGGTCGTGCGGAGTCCGGTCGATCTCGAGTCGGGTCTCGAAGTGGCGCTGCTGAACCTGAGCGAGTCGGTTCTCAGCGGCAGCGGTGTCCTCGCCAAGCCGCATCCGGCGCCGAAGCTCCGCCCGCAGCGTGTTGATCTCTCCTTCGAGCCGGTGCTTGCGTTCGACCAACTCCGTTCTGCTCGGACGTTTGCGCCTCATCGTCGTCCAGTATGGCGTCGAAGGTCTCCGCACGATCTTCACGGGTTCTTCACTGTTGTAGCCGATGGTGTCTCCAGACACGACGAAAGGAGACATCATGAAACGTGTCGCACCTGTCCTGCTCGCACTGTTCGTACTCGCAGGCGCCAAGAAGAAGGCGATGACGGGCCACCACGGTTCGCGAGAGCAACGGCGCCAGCACTTCGAGGAGAAGGCCCGCGCCTGGCACCTCCGCGAGCACGAGGCGATGGCCGAGTGAGAAGAAACGTGTCGCCGCTCGGCGAGCGGCGACACGCTCGCCTGCGCAAACCGGTCGCACAGGCTCTCGACCGAACCGTGACGGCAACGCACCGCAAGCTGTGGTGCGATCGCCGGTCGGCGATCGAAGGGAC
>CBDTYK010000109.1:0-5468 GCA_965364595.1 uncultured bacterium | reverse complement strand
GCGGTGTCGATGCGGAAGCTGGCGGCGTCGCTCGGATTCGAAGCGATGTCGCTGTACAACCACGTGGCGAACAAGGATGACCTGATCACCGGCATGGTCGATTGGATCGCCGGCGACATGGCCCGACTCGATCCCGACCGACCATGGAAGGAGGCCGTGCGCGACATGTCGATCTCCGGACGCGACGTGCTGCTCGAGCACAGCTGGGCTGCACCCCTCTGGACGAGATCGATGCCGGGTCCGAATCGCCTGCTCCTCATGGAGGATCTCCTGGCGGGATTCCGTCAAGGCGGCTTCAGCCCGCGTCTCGCCCACTTCGGATTCCATGCGGTGACGATGCACATCGTCGGCTTCACGCTCCAGCAACTGAGCTACGCCGCCACCAGCAGTGCCAGCGACGATGCGGCCGCCGCCTTCATGGCCACTCTGGACCCCGAACGGTTCCCGTTCATGATCGAACACGTCGAGTACCACATCCACGACGACGAGGGTGGCGACTTCGAGTTCATCCTCGACCTGATCCTCGACGGCCTCGAACGTGCCGCCGACTGACCGACGGCGAACGGATGAGACTCAGACGCGCTCCGGGGCGGGCCCATGCCGTCGGGCGAGGGGTGCGAAGGTCGTCAGCGCCCAGACGATCAGCGGCCATCCGATGTCGCCGGTAGCAACCACCACTGCCGCCCACATCAAGCTCGAGCCGAGCACCCAGGCGATCGTCCGCTTCGTGTAGCGCTGGTCATTCGCCATGACCGGCCCCCTCACCACGCACAGCGATCACGGACTTGCCGGAGGTCTTCCCGGCTTCGAGATCGGAGATCGCGGCCGGCACGTCCTCGAGCGCATATCGCTGACCCACCGCCGGAGTCACCCGACCGTCGGCCAGGAAGTCCGCCAGCCGATCGATGTGCGTGTCGCTCTCCGTGCTGATGAACATCGTCAGCCGCTGACTGACGAACGGCGACAACAGCACGGCGCGCAGCTGACGTCCGATACCGCCGGTGAACCGCCCACCGCCCTCTCCGCCGACGATGACGAGCGTCCCGTCCGTGGTGAGCGCCTTGCGCAGTCGGCGCAGCGGATTGAGACCCCCGATGTCGAGAATGACGTCGTACCGAGTGCTTCCGTCGAGATAGTCCGTCGTGGTGTAGTCGACGACGTCGTCGGCTCCGAGACCCCGAACCATGTCGAGCTTGCGGCCGCTCGCGACACCGGTCACGTGCGCGCCGATGGCTTTGGCGATCTGGACGGCGTAGGTTCCGACGCCGCCGGATGCTCCGATCACAAGTACCCGCTGCCCCGCCTGGACCTTGGCCACGTCGACCAGGCCCTGGAGGGCGGTGATGCCCGAGATGGCGGCCACGCCTGCCTGGGCGTGGGAGAGGTTCGCCGGCTTGTGAACCAATTTGCGCTCCTTGGCGGCGGCGTACTCGGCGAAGGCGCCCGCGGCGATCCCGAACACCTCGTCGTTCACGGCGAACCGGGTCACATCGTCCCCGACGGCGACCACACGGCCGGAGACGTCGAATCCGGGGATCGGCGTCTTGGGCCGGGCGAAGCCGTAGCCCATGCCGCGGATCAGATACGGCATGCCCATCATCAGATGCCAGACACCGCGGTCGACGCCGGCGGCGTGCACCTCGATGAGGACTTCGTCTGCGGCGACGGTCGGAATCCCGGTCTCGGTCATCTCGAGCGTCTCCGCTGAGCCGTACTCACGCTGCACGATCGCTCTCATCGTGTCCTGTTTGGTCATCGTCATCAGTCTTCCTCTCGTTGTCTTCGTACTTAGTACGATTCGTGATGTGGCGAAACCTACTCGTACTTAGTACGATTGTCAACACCACCTTCTCTCCGGGAGCACTCATGAGTAAGAAGCAGCGACAGCCACTCACGCCGGAGCGAGTTCTGCAGGCAGCGATCGACCTGGCCGACGACATCGGCGTCGAGGCTCTCACCATCCGCAAACTCGCCGACAGCCTCGGCGTCGGACCCATGACGATCTATCACCACGTGCCGGGCAAGGAGCAGATCATCGACGGCATGGTCGACATCGTCTTCAGCGAGATCGACCTGCCTCCGGCCGAGTTGGACTGGAAGCAGGGGATGCGACTCCGCTGCATGTCGGCACGTTCCGCCCTCAACCGCCATTGGTGGGCTGCCCCGCTGATGGAGACGCGCACCTCACCCGGTCCCGCCAGCATCACCCACCACGACGCCGTGATCGGCTGCCTCCGCCGCGGAGGGCTGTCGCTCCAGATGACGGCCCACGCCTACGCCGTCCTCGACAGCTTCATCTACGGCTTCGCCGTGCAGGAGGCCGGTCTTCCGTTCCACGGAGACGAGCCGGATGTACCGCTCGACGAACTCGCCAAAGGGATGCTGGAAGCGTTCCCCGCGGACGTTTATCCGAACTTCGTTGAGTTCACCGTCGAGCACGCCCTCCAGCCCGGCTACGACTTCGGCAACTCGTTCGAGTTCGGCCTCGATCTGATCCTCGACGGCCTGGAGCGCGCCACAGACTGAGTCGTGATATGCGAAATGGCTCGTTCGTCGTCGGCACATCTGCGATCGGAACGGCCCGATGGCGCAACGCTCCCTGCACCCTTACCATCGCCGGGTGAGCGTGACCTGTGCGACGTGTGGTACCGAGGGCCCGCAGGGGGCGAAGTTCTGTATGGAGTGCGGCGCCAAGTTGGCGCTGACCTGCCCCGACTGCGCCACCGAGTTGCCCGACGGCGCAAAGTTCTGCCTCGAGTGCGGCGTCCCGGTTGGCAGCGCTGCCACTGCGAAACCCCAAACGCCGCCTCCGTCGGCCGACGAAGAACCGGCTTCGGTCGATGCGGCCGAAGAACGCCGGATCATCACCGCCCTCTTCACCGACCTCGCAGGGTTCACGTCGCACACCGAGTCGGTCGACCCCGAGGATGCAGGCGAGCGCCTCACGCTTTACCACCGCCTCGTCCGCGAGGAGATCGAGCGGTATGACGGCCGGATCGAGAAACTGCTCGGCGACGGCGTCTTCGCCGTGTTCGGCGCGCCGACCGCCCACGAGGACGACCCGGAGCGCGCCGTGCGTGCAGCATTGCGCATTCAAGAGGGCGTCGAGCGCCTCAACGAGGAGCACCCCGGCATCGGCCTCGCCGTGCGAGTGGGGATCACCACCGGCGAGGCGGTCGTACAGCTCGATCGAGCCCGCAAGGACAAGGTGGGAATCGTCGGCGACGTTGTGAACACCGCATCTCGCCTCGAGGGTGTGGCACCCGTCGGAGGCGTCGTCGTAGACGAACGCACCTTCCTGGCTGCCAACCCGATGATCGACTTCAAGGCACTCCCGCCCGTGGAGCTGAAGGGGAAGGCCACTCCGGTCACGATCTGGCAGCCGACGGCACCGAAGAGCCGGTACGGCATTGCGATCGAAGAACTGGCCGAGACGCCGTTCGTAGGGCGCGAGGCCGAACTCCGCCTGCTCGTCGACACCTTCGATCGGGTGCTCTCGGAGGAGACCACGCAGCTCGTCACGATGGTGGGCGAACCCGGCGTCGGGAAGAGCCGCCTGATGCAGGAATTCTGGAAGGTCGTCGACGGTCGATCCGACGTCGTGTGGTGGCGGCAGGGCCGATGCCTCCCGCTCGGCGAGGGCATCACGTTCTGGGCCATCGGTGAGGTGGTGAAGGCCCAGGCAGGTATCTACGACTCCGACCCACCGTGGCAGGCCCAGCAGAAGCTCCGGGACTCGGTGCGAGCACTCGTCGACGACCACACGGAGGCAGACTGGATCCTCTCCCGACTCGCGCCACTCGCCGGGACCGACGAATCCGAGTCCGCGGCCGAACGCGCCGAGCTCTTCAACGCCTGGCTCCGATACTTCGAGGCGCTCTCTGCCCGCAACCCACTCGTCCTCGTCATCGAGGACCTCCATTGGGCCGACGATGCCCTGGTCGAGTTTCTCGAACACCTCATCGATCAGACAGTTGGCTCCCCGATCCTCCTCATCACCACGGCGCGGCCGCAACTTCTGCGTGAGCGACCGACGTGGGGAGCGGGCAGAGTGAACGCTGCATCCATCGGACTCTCACCGCTCGGCAACGACGATACGAAGCGACTCCTGGCCGGCCTTCTCCCGGGTCGACTCATGACCGCAGAGGCCCAGCAGAGGCTTCTCGAACAGTGCGGAGGCATCCCCCTCTATGCCACTGAGTTCGTCAGGCTCATCGAGGAGCAGGGATCTGCGGAGCGGATCGACGAGTTGGTGCTTCCCGACTCGATTCAGGCGATCACCGCAGCCCGCTTGGACCTCCTCGATCGTGACGACCGCCAGGTCCTCCAGACGGCAGCGGTCGTCGGAAAGGTGTTCTGGTCCGGAGCGATCGCCTCCATCATGCCTGTGTCCCGGGACGACATCCGTGCAGCGCTCAGGCGACTCGCCCAGCGAGATCTCATCCGCCCGATCAAGAAGTCGTCGATCGAGGGCGAGAACGAGTGGACGTTCGCGCACGCGCTCATCCGCGACGTCGCCTACGGGCGCCTGTCTCGGGCAGACCGAGCGCTCCGCCACGAGGAGATCGGCCGCTGGATCGAGGCGACGAGCGGCGACCGGATGACGGACGTCGCGGAGGTTCTCGCGTACCACTTCGGAGAAGCGATCCGACTTCAGTCCGAACCCGGTGAGGAACTCAGGACCCGAGCCCATGCCGCCCTGATGGCTGCAGGGACTCGAACCAAACACCTCGACGTGAAGCGGGCCATCGCGTTCTATCGACAAGCAGCAGACGCCGCACTCAACGAGGGCGATCGGGGTCTCGCCCTCATCGAGGCCGGAGGCTGCGCAGCGACACGAGAGGAGATGGAAGATTTCGGCCATGCCGCCGAAGAGATCTTCCTGCGGCTCGGCGACGTCGAGAACCAGGCCCGCGCTCGCGGACTCATCGGCACGGCGTTGTGGATCAGGGGTGAGACAGAGGAGGCGGAGGCTCATCTGGCTGTGACACTGGACCTCATCGAAGACAGGCTCGAGAGCGCAGTGGGCGCCGGCAGCCTCCTCCACAAGGCCAGCATCCTGTGGAGGACGGGCCGGGCGGCGGAGAGTGAGATGGTGATCGAACAGGCGCGTCCCATCGTCGAGCGGTACGGCGATGCACAGGCGCGCATGTACCTCCTCCACATCCATGCGGGGAACCGACTCGCCATGGGAGACATCAGCGGGATGGAGGTGACGCAACAGGTCCTCGATATGGCGCTCGACCGGGGGGAGTCGACGCGAGCGGCGTCCTCATACAACAATCTCGCCACACATCTCGTGTTCTTCGAACACGTCGACAAGGTGCTCGCCACCATCGACGAGGGAATCGAGTTCTGCAAGACCCGCGGGCTCCAGGCCTTCGAGGAGTGGAGCCGGATGACGCGATTCGAGAGCCTCCTTCCCCTGGGTCGATTCCAGGAGATCCTCGATGAGATCGATGCATTGC
>CBDTYK010000108.1:0-5490 GCA_965364595.1 uncultured bacterium | reverse complement strand
CAGCAGTTTCGGCTGGGTCACCATCGCACGGGCGATGCCCACTCGTTGACGCATGCCACCCGATAGCTCGTGCGGGAACGATTGCTCGAACCCCTGGAGGCCGACATTCTCGATCATCTGCTGGACCTGCAGCTCGATCTGGTCGTTGGGCAGGCCCGAGTCTCGGAGCTCGAAGGGCATACGGACGTTCTTCTCGACGGTGCGCCAGGGCATGACGGCGTAGTCCTGAAACACCATCGCGCGATCCTTCGACGTTCCCTTGATGGGCTTTCCCTCATAGGTGATGGTGCCTTCCCACGGCTCCAGGAGCCCGGCAACTGCGTTGATGAAGGTGGTCTTTCCGCAGCCCGACGGGCCGACCAGAACAAGGAACTCGCCCTCGTGGACGGTGAGGTTGATGTCGGTGAGTGCCGTCAGGAGCTTTCGCTCGCGCTCCAGCTCGTATCCGACCGTCATGTTCTCGGCGACGACCAGGGGTGCGCCTCTCGAGCTGTTGACCGTCGGTTGTTCAGGCACGCTTCTGCTCCAAACCGCAATCGTTTGCAACAGCAAAGCTACCGGGAGGTTGCGACCGTTTCAAGCGGAAGTGACGGTTTTGTTTCGGCCGTCGCAATCTGCGTTCAGATTCCCAGCAACCTGCGGGCGTTGTCCTTGAGGATCTTCGGTCGAACGGTGTCCTTGATCGGGAGTTCGGCGAACTCGTCCATCCAGCGATCGATGCCGATGACCGGCCAGTCGGTCCCGAACAGCACACGGTCCTGGATGAGGGTGTTGGCGTAGTGAACCACCTCGTCGGGAAAGTACCGGGGGGCGAAACCCGACAGGTCGATCCAGAAGTTCGACTTGTGCCAGCATGCCGCCACCGCCTCGTGATGGAACGGCCAGCCCGGGTGGGCGTGGATGATCTGGAGCTCGGGGAAGTCGGCGGCCATGTCGTCGAGATGCGGGATGGCCCGAGCAGCTTCGAGCTTGTAGCCCATTCCTCCGGGCCGTCCTGCGCCGGCCCCGGCGAAGCCCATGTGGAACATCACGGCGATGCCGAGCTCCTGACAGGTCTCCCAGATCGGATAGAACGTCTCGTCGTTCGGGAAGAACTTCTGACGCACCGGATTGAGCTCGCCGATCCCCTTGATCCCGAACTCAGCGTGGCAACGCCGAATCTCTTCGATGGCCGCCGGGCCCTTGTGCGGGTCGATGCCTGCGAAGGGGATGAACACGTCGGGGTGAGCCACGACGGCCGAGCCGATGAGATCGTTGGGTGCACCCGGCACACCCGAGATCGTCTCGTCGTCGGAGTTGCACAGCACTGCCATCATCCTGCGCTCCCGGAACAGGTCCGCCTGCTCGGCGAAAGAGACCGGCGTCCGCTCGTTCTTGAAGTGTTCGCCCATCTGCCTCCTCCGAGCTCCCATCGCGGCCAGGAACTCCTCGGTCTGGGGATGGGTGTGGATGTCGATCGCGACGACGTCGTCGATGTGCAGTGGCATCAGATCACTCCTTCGTTGCGCAGCGACTCGATCTCCGCCGGGGAGAAGCCGGCTTCGACGAGTACCTCCTCTGTGTGCTGGCCCAGGTTCGGTGCGGGTGGATCGACGCGCAGCTCGTTCTCGGACAGACGCAACGACGGTCCCACCTGAGTCAGTGGCCGCTCATTCGCGGGCATCTCGATCGTCTCGATCAGCTCGAGCTCGGCGACCTGTGGATCGTCGAACACCTCTGTGAAGCCGTTGATCGGAGCATGCGGCACGTCAGCCTGCTCGAGGAGGTCGAACCACTCGGCACGGCTCCGGGTCAGCGCCGATCGTTTGAGAATCCCATCGAGCGCTGCGTAGTTGTCGTGGCGCGCCATCCGATCGACGAACCGGGGGTCATCGCGCAGCTCCACGAGATCGAAGACCTCGGTGACGGCCAGCCAGAACTTCTCCGGCACGGACATGTGAACCACGAACGGCCGGCCGTCGGAGGCGACGAGCCCATAGGCCTGGGCACGTCGTTGCCGGGTGTTGGAAACGGTCTCCTGGCCCTGATCGAGATACACCGACCCTGGTTCGGCCAACAGACCGACGATGGCCCGAAGCATCGAGGCGTCGACCATCTGACCGCGACCGGTTCGCTGCCGGGCGTGAAGGGCGGCCAGGATCCCGGGCACCGCTGTGAAGCCGACGAGCAGATCGGAGAACGCCGGACCCACGGGCTGGGGTCGTTCGAGATCGATGAGCTGAGAGAACAGTCCGCCCATCGCCGAGATCACCGTGTCGTAGGCGGGGCGGTCGACGTACGGGCCGGTCGGCCCGAAGCCGGTGATGGCGCAGTAGATCAGCCGCGGGTTGCGCTCCGACAGCAGGTCCCAGCCAACACCGAGACGGTCCATCACGCCTGGGCGGAAGTTCTCCACCACGACATCCGCACGGTCTGCGAGGCGAAGGAACGCCTCGACGCCCATGGGGTGTTTGAGATCGAGCGTGATCCCCCGCTTGGTCCGGTTGTAGACGGCGAACTGTGGGCTGTGTGCCCGGTCCCCCGACTGCCAGTGGCGCATCGGGTCGCCGGTACCCGGGGTCTCGACCTTGATCACGTCGGCACCGAACTCCCCCAACAGTTTACCGACGACCGGCGCAGCGATGTAGCGCGACAGCTCCAGGACCCGGACATCCTCCAATGCACCACTCATACGCCAAGACCTTCCGGGACGGTGTCCCGTAGCTGCACACCGTTGCAGGCGATCCGCTCGTAGATCGGCACCGCTTTGACGACCAGGTTGTAGACCGGACAGCGGGCGTTGGCTTCGTCGACCAGCGCCAGGACCTGTTCATCTGTCCCCGGCGTCGTGATCCGAGCGTCGATCAGGATCCACTGCGGGTTCGGATCGATGCCATCGATCAAATGCTCTCCTCGCATGTCCATGTAGGTGAGGACATCGATCTCGAGGTCCTCGATCTCACATCCGACGAGTGCCGCTCCCTTCGCGTACCAGACCTGCTGACAGAACGCGAGACCGGAGAGGAAGTACCTGAGCGGGCTGGGTGCGCTGCCCGTGCCCGCTCGGCCCTCCGACTCGTCGCACTCGAACGCGAACTCCTTGTCGTATTGCACGAACTCGGAACGGGCGTTGACGTTCTCGACCAACCGGGTTCTCACCAGCGGACGAACGTGGCCTGCGGTTGCGTCCCGCCTGAGCAGATCGGCCGTCCATTCGACGTTCTGACGCAGCTTCTCGAGATCGACTCTCACGCTCCCTCTTCCATGTCGATGACGATCTTGCCGATCCGACTCCGATCGGTGACGGCGTCCATCGCGTCCGCGGCCTGCTCCAATCCATAGGTCCTGGCCACGACCGGTTCGATCGAGTGCTCAGCCAGGATCCGGTAGACATCGGCGAAATCGTCGAGGTTCGAGTTCGCCGACCCGATGATCCGATGACGGGAGCGGTAGGTCTCCAGAGCGTGGATCCTGAGCATCGCCCCGGGCGCTGCGGCGACCAGGACGAGGGCTCCGCACCGGCCGAGCGAAGCGTACGCCTCCGCAATCACCCCCGGCGCACCGGTCGTCTCGAGGACCAGATCGACTCCATCTCGGTTCGTGGTCGTCATCACGTCCTCGACGAGATCACCCGTGACTCTGTTGAGACCCACCAGAGCGCCCAGATCACGGGTAGCCAGCAGCTTCTCGTCCGTAGAGGCGACCGCAATCACACGATGCCCGAGGGCGGAAGCGATCTGGACGGCGGCAGTTCCGAGGGCACCTCCTGCGCCGGTCACCAGCGTGATCGGATCCGGGGGCAACTCACCGGCGGCTCTGATCATCCGGAGCACGACGGCGTGGGTGTGGGCGGCGGCTGCGCCCGATGCGAACGAGACCTCGTCCGGCAATCTCACGAGGTTGCTGCGAGGTACCGAGAGCAGCTCGGCGAAGCCGCCTTGCCGATCGATCCCGAAGGACGTCGATCCGGTGCAGTCGGCCGCCCGGCCGGCTCTGCACCACCGACATCGTTTGCAGGGGATCGACGGTTTCACGGCCACTCGCAGGCCGGTCGGGGTGGAACCAGAACCGCTCTCGACGATCCCGGCGGCGTCGATCCCCTGGACGAGCGGGAAGGCCACCGGTCCGCCCGGCCCGGCACCGCGTTCGAAGACCATGCGGTCGAGTCGGTTCACGCTCGCAGCCTTCACCCGGACCAGCACTTCTCCCGACCTGCGTTCCGGATCCGGCACGTCGGTCACCTCGATCGGGCCGCCGGGGCCGGCGGTGACGGCGGCTCTCATGAGCGGCCCGGATTCATGCTCTGACAGGCACTGGCGATTGCATCGATCGGGATCCTAGGAGGCGCTCCTCGTACGATGGCGGGTAGAGAGGAGACCGATGCAGCGGAAGGCCATTGCAGGATCACCGGAGCTCCAGCAGTACGTGCTCGAACACTCCGAGCCGCTGGAGGCCCATCATCTGGCGCTGATCGAGGCGACCAACACCCGAGTCCCGGAGATGGCCGAATACCAGGTTCCGCCGGAACAGGCACTCGCGCTCAGGATGCTGACTCGGATCACGGGGGCACGACGGGTTCTGGAGATCGGCACGTTCACAGGTCTGTCGGCCATGCTGATCGCCGAAGGTATCGGTCCGGAGGGTCGACTGATCTGTCTCGACATCAACCCTGACACGGGCGCGATTGCGAGAGAGCACTGGGAGGCTGCCGGGCTGGGTGATCGGATCGAGTTGCGACTGGGGCCGGCGGCAGAGACGCTCTCATCGATGGCCGGTGAGTCGTTCGATCTGATCTTCCTGGACGCAGACAAGCCGGGCTACATCACCTACGTCGACCTGGTCCTGCCCATGCTCGAATCCGGAGGATTGATCGTGGCGGACAACACACTGATGCGCGGCCACGTGCTCGACCCCGAGACCGAGAACAGCAATGCGGTTGCGCTGAGAGCGTTCAACGCATACGTCGCGGACCATCCAGACGTCGATGTCGTGATGCTCCCCGTATACGACGGCCTGACACTGATCAGGAAGCGGTGATCCGCCCGATCACCGTTCCCGGCTCGGGCATCGACCTTGGAGCCCTCGAAGCGGAGGACAGCGACCCCGATCGCATCCCGATCCTCCTCATCCACGAAAACCGGGGGCTCGTTCCGTACATGGTCGACGAGATCACTCGGCTGTCGGAGCGGGGCCACCGGGTGATCGCGCCCGACCTGCTCACGAGGATCGGCGGTACGCACCACTACGCCGAGGACCCGACCTCGGTGTCGACACGACAGATCGACTCCGACACCCACGTCGCGGACCTGATCGCCGCCTACGACTGGATGGCCGCCGACGAGCCGAGACTCGCCGTGGTCGGGTTCTGCTTCGGTGCCGAAATGGGATGGCGGCTCCTCGAGCACCGAAGCCCCGAAGTGGCCGTGCTCTGGTACGGGATCTGCCCGCACCCGGCCGCGGTGTCCGCAACCAGGACACGGGTGTATGCAACCTATGCCCAGGATGATCCTC
>CBDTYK010000107.1:0-5523 GCA_965364595.1 uncultured bacterium | reverse complement strand
GCTGGTATTCAGCCAGCACGGATTAAAATTCAAGGTCTCGCTGGAAGCCGGCGGCTGGGAGATTATCAAAAAGTACGTGGCCGTAGTAGATGCCGAAGCGCTGGGAAAATCAATCATAGCATTTATTAGACTCTCGGTGGGAACCACGCCGGTGGCGGCGTATTCGACGTCGACGATCTCACCGACCTGCCACCCTCGGTCCTCCAGCACGCTCTCGTTGACCAGCAGTCCGGAGCCGAGTGAGGACACGGGGACACTGGGTGCCATGTCGTACACCGCTTCGACATCGGTGTCGACACCGGCGACGTTCAACTCCTGACCATCGATCCGGATGAACCCGGTCCGAACGGCGGAGACGACGTCGAATTCTTCGAGTGCTTCCAGGCCGGATTCGAGCTCCGGCGTGACGCCTGCAGTGAAGTTGGTCGACTGGAACGCCAGGTCGGCGGGGAATGCTCCCTCGAGCGTGTCGGACACCGTCGCCTTGATCGACGCTGCGAAGATCGACACGAACGAGACGAGCGCGACGCCGATCATCAGCGCGGCCGCAGTCGATGCTGTCCGACGGGGCTGGCGGATCGTGTTCTCCCGAGCGAGATCACCGGCGATGCCGGGAAGCGGGCGCCCGAGGATCCTCGCGATAGGGATGGCGAACACAGGGGCCAGGACCGAGACGCCGATGAAGATCGTCAGCGATCCGAGCGCCACCAGGGTCAGAGACGCCCCGTTCTCGGCGACGAGACCGAGAGCCAGCAGCGCGCCACCCGCCAGCGCTGTCACCGTTCCACCGATGGAGCGGTTCCGCAGCGAACGGCCGGCGGCAGGCGCGGCAGCCTCTGTCATCGCTGCGACGGGCGGAACCGCTGCGGCCTTACGGGCCGGGAGCAGCGCCGAGACCAGCGTGACCACGATGCCGACCGTCAGTCCCACGACGATCGTGCGAGGCTCGACGGTCAGTGGTCCATCCGGCAGACCGAAGCCGCCGGCGTTCATGGCCGCCTTGATGCCAGAGGCGACCCCGACTCCGGCGAGGACTCCTACGACGGAGGCCACCACGCCGACGATGAGCGCTTCGAGCGTGACGAGTGAGACGAGCTGACGACCGGTTGCTCCGACTGCCCGGAACAACGCGAGCTCACGGATTCGCTGAGCGACGACGATCCGGAAGGTGTTCTGAATGACGAAGGCACCGACGAAGACCGCGACGCCGGCGAAGGCGAGCAGCGCAGTGCTGAGGAAGCCGAGCCCCTCGGTGATCGAGTCCAGCTGTTCCTGGGTCTGCTGGTCCCCTGTGACGACTTCGGTCCCTGCCGGGAGCACGGGCGCGATCGCCTCGACGAGCGTCTCGGGTTCGACGTCGTCGGCGCCGAGCACGTCGATCGAGGTGAGCCGGCCGTCGAGGCCGAACAGACGCTGGCCTTCATCGAGCGTGAAGATCGACAGTGTCGCTCCCGCCAGGTTGTCTTCGGTGCCGAAGTTGGCCAGACCGACGATCTCGAACGTCTCGGTGCCGCCGACGGTCTGGATGCCGACTTCGTCGCCGATCCCGAGATCGTTCGCCTCGGCCGTTCCGACGTCGATCACGACTTCACCGGCTGCGGCGGGTGCACGGCCGTTGTCTTCGGAGACGTTGACCGACGACAGCGATGTCGTCTCGATCCAGCTGAAGCCGAGTGTCGGTGGGCCCTGCCCGCCGATCGGTTCGCCGTTGGGGGCGATGATCTGGGCGAAGCCACCAACGGATCCCTCTGCGATCGCTACGCCGTCCACGGCGGCGACCTCGGCCAGCAGCGATTCGTCGAACGAGCCGGGATTCTGACCGGGCTGGGCCCCGAACTCGGGTGTCTCGGGTCGCACGCTTGCGTCGACCCCGGCGTACACGTCGGAGAACAGGCTCTCGAAGCGCGCGTTGATGGTGTCGGTGAACACGAAGGTGCCTGAGACGAAGGCCACTCCGATGACGATGGCGAGCGCCGTCATGAGGAGACGGGCGCGATGGGCGGCGACGCCCTTCAGTGCGGTGATGAACACGATCAGCCTCCCAGAGTCTTCATGCGGTCGAGGACACGCTCGGGGGTGGGTTCGTGCATCTCGTCGACGACAGTCCCGTCAGCGAGGAACACCACCCGGTCGGCGTAGCCGGCGGCGACAGGGTCGTGGGTGACCATGACGATGGTCTGGTCGAACTCACGCACCGCTTGCCTCATGAAGCTCAGGAGTTCGGCGCCGCTGGTCGAGTCGAGGTTGCCGCTCGGCTCGTCGGCGAAGATGATGTCTGGCCGGGAGACGAGCGCCCGAGCAGCGGCGACGCGCTGCTGCTGACCGCCCGAGAGCTCGGTCGGTCGGTGGTCGAGCCGGTCTTGGAGCCCAACGGTCGCCACGATGGCATCGAACCACTCTTCGTCTGCCGATTCGCCGGCGATGGTGAGCGGGAGCTTGATGTTCTCTTCGGCGTTCAGTGTCGGAATCAGGTTGAACGACTGGAAGATGAATCCAACGGCTTGACGCCGGAGCATCGTGAGCTGGCGGTCACTGAGCGAACCGAGTTCGGTGTCGCCGATGTGGACGGTTCCCGACGAGAGCGAGTCGAGGCCGGCGAGCGTGTGCAGCAGCGTCGACTTACCCGAGCCCGATGGGCCCATGATGGCGGTGAAGCGTGCGCGATCGAACTCGACCGTCACGTCGTCGAGGGCGTGGACGGCCGAGTCGCCTGAGCCGTACACCTTGACGCCGTTGGCGATCGACGCGGCCGTTGCAGTTCTTGGTGGTGCGAGTGTCATCGGATCCTCCTTGGTTCCTGTGTTCCGATGACTCCACGTTGAGGCTCAGCCTCTCGGGCGTCATCACCCTCGAGACCGCTTCGCGTCTGGGCCGAGAGGACGAGATCCGGGGCTGCCGTCTCATCCTCAGGGAGGATCGATCAGCGCCAGTGACGCCTCAGCTGTCGGCTGGCTTCGCCATGGCCATCGCCTGGTCGTGAGTCACATCCATGTTGTGGATGTCGCGACCGTGGCTCTGAGCCGCGCCGACGACCTCGTCCTCGGTACCACGGGCTACCCATCCGCACGCACAGGTCAACAGATACGCCTTCATTGCTTCCTCCTCAGTTCAGTTGTCGGAACGGTTCGGGGACGTAGCCACCCAGGAGAGCCAGCCATTCGGCGTCGAGAGCGGACTGCACGACTTCATCGTCTTCGGCAAGCCACGCCAGATGCCGCAGCGCATGCTCCAATACCTGCCGGAAGGAGATGTCATCCGGCGCGGAATGCTCGGCATTCCGGGCGAGGGCAGACCGTTCGACCGGCGCAGCATCCATGCCTGCGATCTCGGGAACCACGGCCAGAAACGTCAGGACCACGGCACCTCGCTCGAAGCGCCAGGATGTCGAGTGCACGAGAAGGGACTCACGGAGCGCACCCTTGATGATCCGCACCGCGGTGTCCAGAGGGTTCTCGCCCTCACCGGTTTCGATCAGCCACGGCGCTGGACCGCATGGCCCTGTGAGCATGAGGATCTCGCCGGTACGCGCGATCGTGAAGACCTCGATGGTCACCGGGCCTTCGACGTCGAGGGGCAGCATGTGGCCGAGCGTACCCAACACCCGGTCTGCGAGGACCACCCACGACCTCTCGCAAGAGCTTCCTGAACGGCCCGGGCAGGGGGACATGGTGGTCGATGACCTCCCCAGGCGGCCTCGCATGCCGGCTGGTCGCCGGTGTGAGTCGGATGACTACGCCGCCGGTCAGGCCCATGCTGCCCGTCCGACAAGCGAGATCCGACCGAGCGGGGTCGATCGGGCACAGAGTCGAAAGCCGATCACCCATCACTGTCGTTCGACCCTTACCCCCCGACGGCGCCTGCCAGAAGATCGGGGTCGAAGGGAGGTCTTTCACATGAGACCGGGCAAGATCGCACTGGCCGTCGTCGGCGCCCTCATCGGGCTGATGGCGGTCGGATTCCTCGGAGGTGGAGCCGGATTGCTCTGGGCGTACAACACCCAGCGCACCGACGACGGCTTCTTCGAGAGCCAGGCAATCGAGCTGGACACGTCCACATATGCCGTCACGTCGACCGAAATCGACCTGGGGTCGCAACCAGAAGACTGGTTCCCGGCCGGACGACTGGCAACGGTTCGACTGGAGGCGGAGTCCGACACCGGCGCAGTCTTCGTCGGCATCGGCCCTGAAGAGGACGTCGAGGCGTATCTCGGCGACATGCGTCGTGCCGAGATCAGAAGCATCGACTCGAATACCGACGTCACCTACGACACGGTGGGAACATCCGAGCCGACCGCGCTTCCGGGCGAGCAGACGTTCTGGGAGGAGTCTGCCCAGGGTTCAGGCGCCCAGACGGTCACCTTCGACCTCGAATCCGGCTCGTGGATGGCGGTCATCATGAACGCCGACGCCACGGCGGGGGTCGCCGTCGACGTCGTCGGAGCGGCCCAGACGGCATGGCTCATCCCCGTCGCCGTTGGCATGCTGGCGATCGGAGTGTTCCTCGCAGCCGTAGCCGCCGGACTGCTAGTGGTAGCGGTCAGTGGTAGAGAGACCACGGCCACTGCTCCGGTTCCTGCTGGTGAATTCGGCGCCTATCCGGTGCTCATCGAAGGTGAACTCGATCCGGGACTCAGCAGGTGGATGTGGCTGGTCAAGTGGTTCCTCGCCATCCCCCACTACATCGCACTGGTCTTCCTGTGGGCGGCGTTCGCGATCCTCACCGTGGTGGCGTTCTTCGCCATCTTGTTCACGGGCCGGTATCCCGAGTCGATCTTCCGTTTCAACGTCGGCGTGATTCGGTGGTCGTGGCGAGTCGGCTTCTACTCGTTCAGTGCGCTCGGCACCGACGTGTATCCGCCGTTCACCCTCGACGACGTCGAGTATCCCGCGCGCTTCGATGTCGCCTACCCGGGCGAACTGTCCCGCGGGCTGGTGCTGGTGAAGTGGTGGCTGCTTGCGATCCCGCACTATCTGATCGTTGGTGTGCTCACCAGCGGATTGGTCTGGTGGGCCACCGACATCGGCGAGACCGGTGGAGCGGTGATGGAAGCCGGCGGAGGCCTCATCGGCGTTCTCGTCTTCATCGCTGCGGTGGCGCTGCTGTTCACCGGTCGGTACCCACAGGGGTTGTTCGACCTGCTGATGGGTCTCAACCGGTGGGTGTACCGAGTCGGGGCATATGTCGCCCTGATGACCGACGAGTACCCGCCCTTCCGGCTGGACACTGGAGGAAGTGAGCCCGGTGGCGTGCAGCCCACGCCCGGCCCTGCCCCGTCCGATGACGAGGCGGCTCGACCCGAGGCGGATCTGAGTAGAGCCTGATCGGACACAACGAGCGGTCGGAGGTCTCCGCGACCTTCGACCGCTCCGTCCTTCAACTGGCAATCGCCAGCTTGGTCTCGAGGCGGGTGATGAGGTAGCGGAGTGGGAGAATCAAGGCGATGATCACGACGCCTGCGATGGCCAGCTCGACCCATACGCCACCGAGCCCTGCTCCGTTGATGGTCACCTCATAGACCGGGTT
>CBDTYK010000106.1:0-5540 GCA_965364595.1 uncultured bacterium | reverse complement strand
ACACGGGCTACAATCCGTGACTGGGGAGGATCGAGAGCTACTCAGCTTCCTCCTGGGCCTCGGGGGTGGAGCCAACCGTGATCTGGGCCCGGCCACCGGTGATGCCCTCGGGCCCGATGTCCTGGTTCACCTCCGGAGCGGTGAGCACCTCACCGTCCAACACGATTGCGATCCGCCGGCGAGCGTCGTTGTAGAGAGCAGCCTCCCCGGTCAGGTCGGCAAACTTGTCCCCGCCTTCACCGGTGAGATCGAGCGAGACGGCCCACTGGGCGCCGGTGAACTGCGGGACCGCCTGAGCCACGTCCGTTCCCAGCACCTCGGCAGGACCCAGCTCGAGCACCACGCTCTGCTCGACACCGAAGAAGGAATCGGTGTACGGCAGGAACGAGACCTGCGACGGGTCATCTTCGATCGTGAGCCCTGTCACCGGATCGACGGTATCGGGTCGGTCCGCCGGGTCGACCGGAGGCTCGATGTCGTCGCCCTCCAGCCCGGGGGTCGGATCGAACGCCGAACCGTACGGGCCTGCGGTGCCGTTGTAGAGCGCCAGGACCGGCCGGAAGCTCAGCAATCCGGTGGTGCCGACGGCGTCGAGCGCCTGCTGCTCGTTCTGAACACCGGGCAGATCGACGAGCACGGTGTTGGCGCCCGACTTGCGGATATCGGGCTCCTGCACTCCGCCGATCGAGCTGATCCGGTTGTCCATGATCTGCATGGCCACGTCGATGAGTTCTTCATCGGTGCCCTCGGGCGCAGTCAGGACGACGGATGTGCCACCCTGGAGATCCAGCCCGAGCTTGGGGGCGATGCCGTTGGCGAGCAGCCCGGCGAGGCTACCCCACGCGATCGCCAGGACGACGATCAGGCCGATGACCATGCGTCGCATGCTCAGCCTGCCGAATCGATGGTGCCGGCGATCCCTTTGCGGGCCACTCGCAGACGGCCGGCTTCGACCTCGATGACAACGGAGTCGTCTTCGAGGTCGACGATGCGGCCATGGATCCCACCGATCGTCCGAACGTCCATTCCGACCGTCAAGCTCTCCTGGACCTCTGAGATCTGAGCCTGCCGCTTGCGCTGGGGACGAATGAAGAGGAAGTAGAAGGCGACCGCCATGATCGCGAAGAACAGCAGCGACGAAGTGCCGGACCCGGTCGGAGTCGCCTCCTGTGCGAGGATTTCGAACATGCGTGTAGATCCTTGGAGAAAGGGGAAGGTGCGATGTTAGCGGGACGCCGACCCGGCTCGGATCTCGGCGACCTCGGCCCGGAAGTCTGCGAAACGGCCGGCCTCGATTGCGGCACGGGCATCCGTCAACAACCGCAGCGTGTAGGCGAGATTGTGGATCGACAGCAGCCGATACACGGAGATCTCCTTGGTCTTCAACAGGTGACGCAGATACGCCCGGCTGTAGTTGGCACAGGTCGAGCATTCGCAATCGACGCTCAGTGGTGCCGGGTCGGTTGCGAACTCCGCTCGCCGGAGCCCGTAGTCGCCGGTACGGGTGATGATCTTCCCGTGACGGGCGAGGCGCGTGGGCCAGACGCAGTCGAACAGATCGCATCCACGGGCGACGGCGTCCAGCACACCTTCGGAGTCTCCCAGCCCCATCACGTAGCGGACGTTTCCCTCGGGAAGCTCGGACACCGTCGCCTCGATCGCACGGTTGCGATCCTCGGGAGGCTCCCCGACCGACAAGCCACCGATTCCGAAGCCAGGGAATCCCATGTCGTTGGTACGCCGCGCGCTCTCGGCGCGCAGGTCGGGATCGGTACCTCCTTGCACGATGCCGAACAAGGCCTGGTCCTCCCTGTCGTGTACGGCCAGCGCCCGTTCCGACCACCGGAGGGTCTGGTCGAGCGCAGATCGGACCTGCTCGGCGGGCGCAGGGAGTCCGATCAGCACGTCGAGAACCATGGCGACATCCGCTCCGAGGAGTTGCTCCACCCGCATCGCCTCCTCCGGAGTCAGGTGGACCCTGCTCCCGTCGTAGGTCGAGCGGAAGGCAGCTCCTTCTTCGTCGACGGACGGGTCGAGCGAGAAGATCTGATATCCGCCGGAGTCGGTGAGGATCGGTCCGTCCCACGACATGAACCCGTGGAGCCCGCCCAACTCGTCGACGATCTCCGCCCCCGGCCGGAGCATGAGGTGGTATGTGTTCGACAGCACCATCTGGGCGCCGACCGCACGAATGTCGGCACTGTCGAGACCCTTGACCGACGCCCTCGTCCCGACCGGCATGAACGTCGGTGTCTGGACCGATCCGTGGGTGAGTTCGAGCGTTCCGGTCCGGGCGGCACCATCGGTCGTGTCAGTCGTGAAGCGCGCGGCGTGGGTCATCGACGATCACACAACATGGCATCGCCGAAAGACAGGAACCGGTAGCCCCGGTGAACGGCCGTCTCGTAGACCGCCCGCCACCCGGGTCCCATGAAAGCGGCCAGCAACACCAACAGCGACGAGCCGGGGAGGTGGAAGTTCGTCACGAGCCGATCCACGATGTTGAACGTGGCCCCCGGCGTGAGATAGAGGTTCGTCTCTCCCGATCCCGGCTCGATCCGGCCGTCACCGGCTGCGACGGACTCGAGCGTTCGCACGACCGTGGTACCGATGGCAACGACCCTGCCGCCCCTCATTCGCGCGCGGTCGACCGCTTCTGACGCGGCCTCGGAGACATGGAACCACTCCTCGTGCATCGCATGCTGGGTGACATCCTCGACAGCGATCGGCCTGAACGTCCCCAACCCGACCCGCAGCTCGACCGACGTCATGTCGATCGAACGTTCCTTCAGGCCGCGAACGACGCCCTCGGTGAAGTGGAGGCCCGCGGTCGGAGCGGCTGCGGATCCGATTCGGTCCGCATAGATCGTCTGGTAGCGCTCCGGCTGCTCCAGCGGCGTCGTGATGTACGGGGGAAGGGGCACTTCTCCGACCTCGCTGAGCTCCGCTTCGACATCGGCATCGTCTTCGAAGCGCAGCCGGACGCGGCCGTCGATCGGATCGGAGGCGACCGTCGCCGACAGGCCGCCGAACACGAGCGAAACACCGGGGGCGATCTTGCGAGCGGGACGGATCAGCGCTTCCCATGTCCCGTCGGTGAGCATGCCGAGGATCAGGGCTTCGACCTTCCCACCCGTGTCACGTTTGTGTCCCAGCAGCCGGGCATGTCGGACCCGCGTGTTGTTCACGACGACGAGATCGCCGGGTTCGAGCAGGGTCGGGAGATCGAAGAACCGGTGGTCTCGCATGGTGGTGGTGTCGAGCAGCCAGCTCGAATCCCTGGGTTCCACCGGGGTCTGCGCGATCGAGTTCTCGGGCAGCTCGTATTGGAAGTCCGAGAGGTGCATCACCAGGACGTTACCGGCGCAACCAGGCTGCGCTCACAGCGAGCCGATGAACCCCGCAACGGCTCCGGTGACCTCGTCGGCATGGGTCAGGTGCGGAGAATGGCCGGCGCCCTCCACTACGAGGCGCTCGCACCTCCCGTTCGCCGCCGCCTCGATCCGGTCGAGCTGGTCGAGCGTCCCGTATTCGTCGTCGGTTCCCTGCACGAGCAACATCGGAACCGATAGACCTGCGATGTCCGCCTCGATGTTCCAGTCTGCGAAGTCGGCGGCCAGCCAGATGTCACGCCATGCCGTGTAGAGCTCCCGTGCGTGGTCGTGATACCGCTCCAATCGTCCGATCAGCGCATCGGCGCTTCGATCCGTCCGTTCGATGCCTTCGGTGGCGGCCGATTCGACGTACACATGGGGAGCGATGAGCACGAGGCCACGTACCGGCCGACGGGTGGCATGGATGAGTGCGATGGTCGCCCCGTCCGAATGGCCGATCAGCACGGGTTGATCGATGCCGAATGCCGCCAGCACCGCGTCGAGTTCTTCGTTGGCGGCGTCATGGAGGTAGTGCACCGTGCGGATGGCACCCGCAGGATCGGATCGACCGTGGCCACGCCGGTCGTAGACCAGGCCCCGGTGCCCGACTGCGTCCGCGACTGCTGCCGGGAAGGTCTTCCACAACTCGATCGATCCCAGGCCTTCGTGCAGGAAGACGAGTTCGGTCCGTCCACTCCCGACCAACTCGCATTGGAGCGTGACCCCGTACACCTCGATACGCTGCCGATCCGACATGGCTGCGACGCTACTCACCGGCGCGAAACCTCGGGGAGATCGGAGACGTCACACTGACATGAGAAAGCCGCTCCTCCTCGCCGCACTCATGCTCATCGCAGCTGCATGTACATCGCGCGAGGTCACGCTCCCGGAGGTGGTCGGCGACTGGCAGTTGCAGGCCGGCACGCTCGGTGGGGATCCGTTTCCGACCGTCGACGGGCACCGGATCACGATGAACCTCTCGGACGGCGGGACCGTCGGAGGTGTTGCTGCATGCAACTCCTACGGCGGCACCTACGTGGCCGACGACGAGGACCTCATCATCGGACGCGAGCTGGCCTCGACTGCGATGGGTTGCGAACCCCGTGTCATGGACTCCGAGACGGCCTTCCTGTCGGTCCTCCGTGAGCCACTCACCTACACGGTGACCGGCGACGAGCTGACGATCACTCATTCGAGGGGCGACCTGGTCTTTGCCAGGGTCCAGCCGGTGCCGGCTGCAGCCCTCCTCGACACACCGTGGCAGCTGGAGACGGTGATCATCGGTGACACTGCCACGTCGGTGCAGGGAGAGGCGACTCTGCTCCTCGGTGTCGACGGGAGTGTCCGCGGCTCCACCGGGTGCCGCTCGTTCACCGGCGAGCACATCATCGACGCCGACACGGTGCTGTTCACCACCTTCAGCATGGCCGGGAACTGTCCCGCCGCGCTCGCCGACCAGGACGGTGTCATCGTCAACGTGTTGGGCGACGGGTTCACTGTGTCGATCGACGGCGACCGGTTGACACTGACGTCCCGAGGCGGAGAAGGTCTCGTCTACCGCAAGACCGCCTAGAGCAACCGCACCTGGTCGCCACCCTGCGGCTCGAGGCCCAGGTGGCGATAGGTCAGATCCGTGGCAACCCGACCTCTCGGGGTTCGGTGCAGGAGGCCCATCTGCAGCAGGAACGGCTCGTAGGCGTCCTCCACGGTCTCGGGTTCTTCGCCAACCGCGATGGCGAGGGTGTTGAGGCCGACCGGCCCACCCCCGAATTTCGACACGATCGCAGCGAGAATCTCTCGGTCGACCTTGTCGAGGCCCATCTCGTCCACCTCGTACACGACGAGCGCGTCGGCAGCGACCTCGGCGGTGATCGTTCCTCCGGCCCGGGCCACTGCGAAGTCACGCACGCGTCGAAGCAGCCGATTGCCGATGCGCGGCGTGCCGCGGCTTCGCCGGGCGATCATCGCGGCGGCATCGTCGTCGATCTCGATCTCGAGGATCCGCGCCGCTCGGTCGACGATCGCAGCGAGCTCGTCGTGGCTGTAGTAGTCGAGTTTGTCCTCGAGCCCGAACCGGTCGCGCAACGGAGCTGTGACCTTGCCCTTCCTGGTGGTCGCCCCGACCAGGGTGAACCGATTGAGATCGAGTCTGATCGACTGAGCGGT
>CBDTYK010000105.1:0-5557 GCA_965364595.1 uncultured bacterium | reverse complement strand
GATGACGCCGACACGGCCGTCACCGACCTGGCTCTCGTACGACGTGGAAACGACCGCCACATCGACCTCGTCACCGATGGGCAGCTCGTCGCCGATCTGCACATGTGTGCCTCTCTCGCCGGCGAGGATGTCCAAGAGCTTGGCCTCGGCCTCGAGAACCTCCAGGACGCGGTGGACGGTGGAGATGTTGTCCCAGACGGTCGCCATCTGGGTCGCACCGCCGACG
Organism: uncultured bacterium; assembly: GCA_965364595.1. GTDB lineage: Bacteria > Actinomycetota > Acidimicrobiia > Spongiisociales > ZC4RG35 > JAHEDH01. The sequence continues at coordinate 5,331 of CBDTYK010000105.1, read as the reverse complement.
TAGATGTCCGCTGCCCGGTCGCCAGTGCGGGCGATTGCCGCAGCGACCGTCTCGGCGGCCTCGGTCACGCTCGGACCGAGGTCGGTCTCTCCGACCAGCGACACGGGATCGGTGAGCAACTCCTTGCCGACGACGACCCGAGACAGCGCCTGTTCGGTCATCTCGATCTCCTGGGCGCTGAGTTCCTTGGGGAGACGGGTGAGCTCCTGGACGATCCGGCCAGAGTCCGTGACCACCACGGTGAGCGCGGTCGTCGCAGCGACCTGGACGAGGTGGAGCGACTTGACCGTCTCCCCGGAGGGCCCCGGACTGACGGCCACGGCCGGGTAGCGGGTCATGTCGGAGAGCAGGTCGGTGGTGGCCTGAAGAAGCCGACCGAGCTCGTGGTGGATCGACGAGTAGAAGGTCTCGATCCTCGCCTGGGTGGGCGTCCTGAGCTTGCCGGGTCGCAGATGATCGACGTAGTAGCGGTACGCCTTGGAGGTGGGCACCCGCCCGGCGGACGTGTGCGGCTGGTGGGCGTATCCCTCACGCTCGAGTGCGGCCAGCTCCGAGCGCACGGTCGCCGGCGACACGTTCAGGTGCGTCGCCTCGAGCACCGACTTCGAACTGACAGGTTCACCGGTCTTGATGTGCAGTTCGACCAGCGCCCGCAGAATCTCGTCACGACGTTCTTCTCGCGGATCCTCCATGGTTCTCACACGGTAGTTCACAGCAGTCCGTACGCCATGCGTCAACCGCAAACCGCAACGATCGGCACGGGAGCCTATCCCACCGCTACGGTCTCGGCATGAGCATCGGTGAACGGCGACTCGCGACCATCGTCGTGATCGACGTGGTCGGGTACTCGCGCATGATGGCCGAAGACGAAGACGGGACACTCGCCACCCTGCGAGCCCACACCAACGTGATCGGGCCGATCGTTCTCAACCACGGAGGTCGACTCGTCAAATCGACCGGAGACGGCTTTCTCATCGAGTTCCCGACGGCGATCAGCGCCGTCGAGGCGAGCCTCGAGATCCAGGAGTTCATGACGGTGCGAAACGCCGAGTTACCAGAATCCCGGCGAATGGAGCTGCGTATCGGGGCGAACCTCGGCGACGTCATCGTCGACGAGACGGGAGACATCTTCGGGGACGGTGTCAATGTTGCTGCTCGCATCGAGGGGCTCGCGGACCCGGGCGGGATCGCAATGTCTGAAGCCGTTGCCGGCGCCATCGGGGGAAGAGTCTCTGCGAATCTGGTCGACGCTGGAGTGCATCGGCTCAAGAACATCCCTCGCGCCGTCCGGATTTTGAAGACCGCCCCGGGCGGAACGTCTGCGAAGCCTCCCCGATCGATCACCACCATCCGCAAGCTCGCAACGGTGGCGGTCCTCCCTTTCGACAACCTCAGCGGCGACGAGGAACAGGAATACTTCTCCGACGGAATCACCGAGGATCTGATCACCGCCCTGTCCCACGACCGAGAACTCGCTGTCGTGGCTCGCAACTCGACATTCGCATTCAAAGGCTCCCCGGCCGACATCCGCACCATTGCCCGCGAACTCGACGCCACTCATGTCGTCGAGGGCAGCGTTCGAAAGTCGGGAAACCGGATCCGAGTGACGGCGCAGCTGATCGACGCCGAGTCCGGCCATCACGTCTGGGCGGATCGGTATGACCGGGAGCTCCGTGACATCTTCGATCTGCAGGACGAGGTTGTCGAGGCCATCGTCACGCGACTTCGGCCGGCATTGTGGGAGCCGCCGCGGACCGAGAGCCGCAATCGCAAACCCTCGTCGTTCGACGCCTGGACTCTCACGATGCAAGGAGTCTTCCGTGCCAGGGCCAACACGATCGAGTCGTTTCTGGCGGCGATCGACCTGTTCGACCAGGCGCGAGAGCTCGACCCTGCGTTCGTCCCTGCGATAGCTCGGTCTGGAAGTTTCTGGTTCACACTTGCACTGTTCGGATGGCGACATGACACCATGAAGCCGCTGGACCGGGGGCGGAGCGACGTCGACCTCGCCCTCGAGCTGGACCCCGACCACCACGTCGCACTGTGTATAAAGGGTGCATACCTCGGAATCGATCGGCGACCAGCTGAGGGTGCTGCCGTCTGCCGTCGGGCGATCGAGATCGATCCTCACGACCCGGGCGGGCACCATATGCTCGGGACCAACCTGGACAAGACCGGCGATCATGAGGGCGCCATCGCGGCGCTCAGCGACGCATGGCGTCTCGGCACGCACTACCCGTTCCGATTCGACATCGCCATGGATCTCGGGTACGCCCACTACATGGACGACAACGACGAAGCCGCATTGCAATGGGGTCGCCAGTCGCTACGACTGCACGAGAGCTTCCTGCAGAACCGGCTACTCATGACGGCCACATGCGCAAGGCTCGGTCTGGCCGCAGAAGCCGCCCTACATGCGGAAGCGGTCCTCGAGACCAGACCTGACTTCTCGTGCACACGCTTCGCGGAGAGGTTTGGATACATCGAGATTGGGGATCGGGATCGGTTCGTCGAGGGGCTGAGACTGGCAGGCCTCCCGGACTGACCTCACGTTCACCCGACCGCGAGGTTCACGACGGCGGTGCATCGAGGTCGAGGACGGCTCGGATGATCTCGTCGGTCAGGAGTGGATTGGCGGCGACGAGACGGTCGTCGACGACCTCGAGGACGCCGGCATCGATCAGGCGCTGTCCCTGCGGCGAGGCCAGGAGTGCACCGCCTCCCTCGCCGGACCGAACGCCGGCGGTGCGCCGGAGGCCCAGCATGAGTCGCTCGAGTTCGGCGTTCCAGCCTTCGATGATGTCGCTCGACTGGATCGGGCCGATTCCCGACCGCATGCGTTCGATGTAGGTGTCGAGGCGCCTCACCCGCCGAGACCTGACACCGTCTCGGTAGCCGTGCGCACCCATCCCGAACGCCAGGTACTCGCCCTGACCCCAGACCGACAGGTTGTAGCGACAGGCGTGCCCGGGACGGGCATGGTTCGACACCTCGTACCGGATGTATCCGCCACGGCCGAGCAGTTCGGCTGCCTGCTCCCACCGGTCGGCCTGGATGTCGGAGTCCGGCGCCGGAGCGCCGCTTCGGACCTGCTTCCACAATTCGGTGCCAGGTTCGACCGTCAACGAATACGTCGACACGTGGTCGGGCCCGACCTCGATTGCCGTGTTGAGGGTGTCGATCCACGAGACCTCGGACTCGACGGGGTGGCCGTAGATCAGGTCGACGCTCACCGATTCGAAGCCTGACGCCCTGGCGACGCCGACCGATTCGGACGCCTGGGTGGGTGTGTGGACACGGCCGAGCGACACCAAGACGACCGGGTCGAACGATTGAACGCCGAACGAAACCCGGTTGAAGCCCATCTCTGCGAGCGCGTCGGAGTGGTCTTGCGTCCAGTCCTCGGGATTGGCCTCCAGGGTGATCTCGGCGCCCTCGGCGATACCAAACCGAACTGCCAGGGCGTCGAGCACCCGACGCATCTGGTCGGCCGGAATACGGCTGGGTGTGCCGCCACCGATGAAGATGGCGTCGAGTTGATGCCATTGCGGCTCGATGGCGATCTCTGCGATCACGGCGTCGATGTAGTCGGAGATGCGATCGTCCTCGCCACCGACCACTGCGAAATCGCAGTACGGACAAACCCGAGCACAGAACGGGATGTGGACGTAGGCGGATCGGAGATCGGCGGCGCGCTCGGCGGCGTCCGGATGGGCCGGAAGCGTGGTCACCGCGTCATGATGGCCTGGTTCGCCCGATCGCATACCGACGGCGACTCAGTCGTCGACCTGGAGCGCTGCGACGAACGCCTCCTGGGGAACCTCGACCGAGCCGACCATCTTCATGCGGCGCTTCCCCTCCTTCTGCTTCTCGAGCAGCTTGCGCTTGCGAGAGACGTCACCGCCGTAACACTTGGCGAGCACGTCCTTCCGCTTGGCCTTGACGGTCTCACGGGAGATGATGCGCGAACCGACCGCCGCCTGGATGGGAACGTCGAACATCTGCCTCGGGATCAGCTTCCGGAGCCGGTCCACCATGGTGCGGCCGTAGTCCTGCGCCGCCGAACGATGGACGATGGCACTGAACGCATCGACCGGCATCCCGTTCAACAGGATGTCCACCTTCACGAGGTCGGACTGCCGATACCCGTCGGTCTCGTAGTCGAGTGAGGCGTACCCCCGGGTCCGGGACTTGAGATTGTCGAAGAAGTCGAAGACGACTTCGGCAAGTGGCAGGTGATACGTCAGCTCGACCCGCTCCGGTGTGAGGTAGTGCATGTTGCCGACCTCGCCCCGGCGGTTCGTGACGAGCTCCATGATCGTGCCGATGTACTCGCTCGGGGTGATGATCATCGCCCGGACATACGGCTCGGAGATCGACTGGATCTCGGACGGGTCGGGGAGGTCCTGGGGTGAGCGGATCGTCGACTCGCTCTCGTCGGTGCGCACCAGCTCGTAGGCAACGGAGGGCGCCGTTGCGACGAGATCCAGGTCGTATTCGCGTTCGAGCCGCTCCCGGATGATCTCCATGTGCAGCAGCCCGAGGAACCCGGCCCTGAAGCCGAAACCGAGCGCCTTCGAGGTCTCGGGCTCGTAGACGAGGGATGCGTCGTTGAGCCTGAGCTTCTCGAGTGCTTCGCGGAGCCGTTCGAAGTCGTCGCCATCGGTCGGGAACAGCCCGGAGAAGACCATCGGCTTGGGTTCCTCATATCCCATGAGCGCCTCCGTCGCCCGATTGGCGGCGGTCGTCACGGTGTCCCCCACCTTGATCTGGTCGATCTCCTTGACACCGGTGATGAGGTAACCCACCTCCCCGGGGCCGAGCTTGGCGACCTCGACGGACCGGGGGGTCAACACGCCGACTTCGTTGACCGGGTGTTCTTCCTTCGTGGCCATGAAGCGGATGAGATCCCCGTCGCGGAGTTCGCCGTCGACGACGCGCACGTAACAGACGACGCCTCGATAGGCGTCGTAGTAGGAATCGAACACGAGCGCCCGAAGCGGAGCATTGCGGTCACCTCCGGGAGCGGGGACCTTCTCGACGAGCTGCTCGAACAATTCGTCGACGCCGGCTCCGGTTTTTGCAGATATCCGGACGACATCTGACGGGTCGCCACCGAGGATCCCGACGATCTCGGCTGCTGCGCCGTCGGGGTCGGCGGCGGGGAGATCGATCTTGTTGAGCGCCGGCACGATCTCGAGGCCTGCCTCGATCGCCAGGTATGAGTTGGCGAGCGTCTGCGCCTGCACACCCTGGGCGGCGTCGACCAGCAACAAGGCGCCTTCGCAAGCAGCGAGCGACCGGCTGACCTCGTAGGAGAAGTCGACGTGG
>CBDTYK010000104.1:0-5564 GCA_965364595.1 uncultured bacterium | reverse complement strand
CGATTCGACCGCCGATCGGCGGTCGCGGCTTCGAGGTCTGTACGACCTCTCTGTCATCAACGATTGTCACGTGAGCCACCTCCCCAGAGCAATGCTGCTCCCAGTGCGATCAGAACTCCCGGCCAGAACAGATTGTCGATCCAGGGGATCGCCAGGTTGAGCAGGGCAATCGCCCCGATGGCGATCAGCGCCGCTCCCACGATGATGGTGCCCTGAGTCCCCGAGAGCTTCGTCGAAGCGGCCGGCGGCTCGCCTTTCTCCCGCTCGGGAATCGCGATCATGGCGATGAGGTAGAGGATCAGCCCTCCACCGGCGCCGGCAAAGACGAGCGCGACGAACGCCACCCGGAACCAGACGGGGTCGATCCCGAAGTACTCGCCGAGACCGCCACACACGCCGCCGAACACCTTGTCGTCCGGGGAGCGTCTCAGGCGTGGCTTCTGCTCCTCCAGCTGCGGGGTTCGAACGTCTTGATCCGTCAACCTGAACCTCCAGAGTCGTCCATCGCCACGGTATGAATCCACCCGGACACGGACCAGTGGCGGAAGACCCGATGCGCCGTGCGATGTGCGCGATCGGCAATGGGCAATGGGCAATGGGCAATGGGCAATGGAAGCGTTCCCACCACCTCACCCTGAGGTCATGGGCTCAAGGCCCAAGGCCGAAGTCCCAAGTCCCAAGTCCCGCGACCCACGAGGCCGTTGTGAGACCGGAGCGCGTGGTGTGTGGACTTCGGCTCTATGCGAACCTGATCGACTGGCTCACAATGAAGTGATGGAACGCGCCCACACAACACGCAATCGGGTGATGATGGCTGCGGGACTCCTCATGGCGCTGGGAGCGGCTGCCCTGATCGTGTGGACGGACATCGAAGTGCCTGTTCTGTCCGCGATTGGCGTCGCAGGAATCGCGCTCATCGCGGCGAGCCGCCGAGATCGTCGGTTGCTGAGATAGCCGTCACGCGACTGCTGCTGTCGCTCCAGGCACGAGACCTGGGACCTGGGACTTGAGACCTGCGACCTGAGATCAGCCTGCGGTGCGATCCATCGACTCGATCGTGGCCTGGACCTCTTGGGGGTCGACCGGTGGGTAGAACACCAGCGTGTACTGGTCGCAGCGCTCCCCCGGCTCCTCGAACCACGCAACCACCCACTCACCCGCTTCGAACGGCCCGACCCGGGCGTCGACCCCGTCGATGTCGACGATCTGGCTCTCGCCCGGCCACTGTTCCGGGGGTAGTGCCCCACGGATCAGCGCCATCGCGAGGCTTCCATCGTCGGCCAGCCAGATCTCCGACGAGCTACCGGGCACGATCGTGTAGTCGTCGAACGGAAGGTCGGCCACCGGGACCTGCTCCGAGGAGACCCCTGAAGGGAACGCCCCGATGTCGTACGGTGGTGCCGGGCAGTCGGCCAGCCGCTCGACCGTCGTCGTGGTCTCCTGGACCGTCGTGGTCGTCGTCGGTGCCTGGGTCGTCGTCGAAGCGGCGCCACCATCGGTACATGCTGCCGCGAGCACGGCGAGCGTCAAGATGGCCCCCCGACGCACGATCAGGCGAACCTCGCCTCGAATCGCTCTGCCTTCCGGATCAGCTGTGCCGGCAGAGACATGATCTTGTCCTGCAACTCCTGACCTTTCTTGTCGAGGTCGGTGATGTCGCCGATCGACCAGTAGTTCAGGAGAGGCTGCACCACGTTGTCGTGGTGGATCCGCATGTTGTAGACGCCGGCCCTGGCGACCTCGATCGACCGTCTCAGGAACCCGGGGATCCCGACGCCGGGCATGTCGAAGTTGTCGAGAACATTCCACAACCCCTCGAGCGCTGCGGTGGGCTTGACCTTCATCATCTCGGTGAAGACGCCGCGGTAGAACACGAAGTGGTGGTTCTCGTCGGCTGCGATGTTGCGCATGAGCTCGAACGCGTCTTCGTCCTCGGTGATCTTCCCGGCGTTTCGATGTGAGACCCGTGTGGCCAGCTCTTGGGCTGTCGTGTAGGCGAACAGCTCCGCCGGCTTGCTCCACTTCGGCTCCCAGCCGGTCTGCATGGTCGCCATGCGATCGTCCTCGAGCTCCACCGGATCGCAGTTGCGCGACGTCAACAGATACGAGCGGATCGCGATCGCATGCTGCCCTTCCTCGGCGGTCCACAGCCCGTTCCACTCACGCCAGATCGACCCCTCCGGCATGTACTTCTCGAGTGTCACGTGGTAGTAGGGAAGGTTGTCCTCGGTGAGCAGGTTGAGGACGAGAGACGTCCGAGCGCGCTCGTTGATCGTCGCCTGCGACTCGTCCCAGGGCTTGTCCTTGAAGCTCTCTCCCCGCTCCCACGGAACCAGGTCGTGGAAGTACCAGTGCTTGCGTCGCTCCTTGTGCTCGGCGATGAGTCGTTCGACGGTCGGTTCGACGAGCTCGAGCAGTTCGAGGTCTTCCTGGAATGCCATCAGCTCATGTCCCTCTCTCGAACGCCCACTGCTGTACGGAGATGCGTCCGGTGTTGAATCCTGCCTCACAATAGGCGAGGTAGTACCTCCACATCCTACGAAAGCGGTCGTCGAACCCGAGGTCGGCGATCGCCGGCCATGCTGCGTCGAAGCGTTCGAGCCACATCGAGAGCGTCCTCGCATACGACGGACCGAAGTCCACGACCTCCAACGTGCGCAGGCCGACGTTGGAGGAGAGCTCCCGGATCAGACCGGGTGGCGGAACCCTTCCGCCGGGAAAGATGTACTCGCGAATGAAGTCATTGCGACTCCGATACGTCTGCCAGATGCGGTCGTCGATCACGATCGCCTGGAGGCCTGCTCGCCCGCCGGGACGCAGATTGGCGGCGATGGCATCGAATAGCGCCGGCCAGCGATCCTGATCGATGGATTCGATCATCTCGATCGAGACGACGGCGTCGTACTCGCCCCGTTCGTCTTCGAAGTCGAGGAGCTTGAAGGTGGTCCGGTCGGAGAGCCCTGCGTCTGCCATGCGCTTCTCTGCGTAGCGGAGTTGCTCATCGGCGATCGTGAGACCGGTCACAGAGGCACCGGCCCCTGCGGCGTGTTCGGCGAACCCACCCCACCCACAGCCGATCTCCAGCACCTCGGTGCCCGATGCAACACCGGCGAGCTCGGCGATCCTCGCGTACTTGGCCCGCTGGGCCGTCTCGAGGTCGTCGGTATGGGTGAAGATCCCGGACGAGTAGGTCATCGACGGGTCGAGCCACAATCCGTAGAACTCGTTGCCCAGGTTGTAGTGATCAGCCATCGAATCGACGGCGGCAGTCCGCCGGTCTGGCTTCACGGCGTTCCAGATGCCGGACACGGTGCGTTTGAATGCCGAGCCGACGGCCCCCGAGAAGGAGGCGTCCTGGTTGATTGCCGCCATCGTCAGGAACGCCGCCAGGTCGGGGGTGTCCCACCATCCCTCGACGTAGCCCTCGCCGAGCGCACTGGCGCCATGACGGATGAGCGAGTGCTCCACAGCAGGATCTGTGATCACGATCTCTGCGTTCGGCCCCGGGCGCGAGCCTTCGAACACCTTCGCCGATCCATCGGGACGCTCGAGTCGGAGGCTGCCCTGGTCGATGCGACCGGCGAGCGCATCGACGATCCTGGTTGTCATCGGTTCGCTCATCTGACGCTCTCCCGGGTCTCGGCAGCGTAGGTGACGCCCACGCTCGGTGGTTCGGGCTTGGACCGGAACCCGACACGTTTACGGAACAGTTTGAGGGCTTCCCAGTGGATGCCGGCGATGACCTTGAACGTGACGAGCGGATGGCTCCAGAACCGCCTCAACAGGTTCCGATCGGTCAATGGGGATCGAACACCGGAGAACGATGCCGTGAGGAGCGGTTCACCCGCCTCGGAATAGTCGATGACGACGCTCACCGCCGCCCCCGGGGGTCGGAGCCGGAAGTCGTAGGTTCCGGCCACGTCGAAGAACGGGGAGACGTGAAACACCTTGTCGGCCGTGTGGGTCACCGGTTCGCCCTCGGTCCGGCCGACCGGTGCGACGTAGCAGTGGTACTCCCCGAACGTGTTGCGGACCTCGTGGATGATCCCTGCGAGCCTTCCGGATTCGTCGTGGCAGTACCACACGGTCAATGGATCGAAGCCGTAGCCGAGGATACGGGGGTAGACGAGCAGCTGGATCCGGCCACAGCCGATCTCCACGCCTGCGTCGCCGAGGACCCGCCGCGCCCATGGGCGCAGGGCCGATCCGTCTCGCGGCCCGTGGTCGCGGCGCCGGAACGAGAGCAGGTTGAACCGATCGACCGAGAACCACCGGAGCTCTTCGTCGAGGCGGTCCAACTCGTCGATGTCGAGCAGGAGTGAGTAGACGCGGTAGCGGAGAGCGTGCTGTTTCGGGGCGTACCTCCGGTGCGCGACCTGCCCTGTGTAGATCGCAGAGCTCATCTCGTCACGGCGACCCCGTCGGCGATCCGGGCTGCCTGGCTGTCGGGTTCGACGTCGTCCCACCACGGAACGCTACCGCCGAGAGCGCGGCCCACCGCCATGCCCGCCTCGAGACCGTCCTCGTGGAAGCCGTACCCGGCCCACGCACCGCAGAACCAGGCGCGCCGGGAACCTTGGATGTCGGGGAGGCGGACCTGGGCGGCGATGGCCTCAGGGTCGAAGACCGGGTGTGCGTACCTCGCGGTCCGGTGCACGCGCTCGGGTTCGAAGGGTGGGTTGAGGGTGACGAACACGTTCTGGTCGGTCGGCAGCGGCTGAAGGCGGTTCATCCAGTAGGTCACCGTCACGGGCTCGCCCGGCTCGGTCTCGAGGACGTTCCATGCCGACCAGGTCCGCTTCGCCCGAGGCATGAGACGGTCATCCGAGTGCATCACGGCGTAGTTGTTCGAGAACTCGAACGCCCCGAGGACCTTGCGCTCGTCGTCGCTGGCTCCGTCTCCCAAGATGTCGAGGGCGGTGTCGGCGTGGCATGCGAACACGACATGGTCTGCCTCGTAGGCGTCACCCGATGCCGTGTATACGACGACCCCGTCGTGGAGTCGATCGACGCCGACGACAGGCGAGTCGGTCACGACCGTTGCGCCCGATGCGTCGACGAGACGACGCACGTACTCACGCGAGCCGCCCGGCACGGTGCGCCACGTCGGTCGGCCGGAGATGTCGAGCAGCCGATGCTGATCGAAGAAGCGGAGCAGTGTGCCGGCCGGGATGTCGGCGGCGTCGATGTGCGGGGAGCTCCAGATCGCAGCCGCCATCGGGAGCAGGTAGCGATCCCGGAACACTGCGGGGAAGCCCAGATCGTCGACGAAGTGGCCGATGGTGCGTGGGTCGTCCAGGTGCTCGCGGGCGACGTCGCGGAACCGGAGGATCGCCCGGAGAAGCCGGTACGCGTCGGGACGAGTCCAGTTCAGCCCGCCGAACAGACCGACTGCATCACCGGAGTACTCGAAGTCGGCCGAGGAGAGCGCGAACGACATGTCGCTGTCTGCGACGGGTACGCCGATCTCCGAGAACAGCCGAATCATGTGCGGATAGGTCAGGTCGTTGTAGACGATGAACCCCATGTCGACAGGGACCGTCCCGGTGGTCGTCACGACTTCG
>CBDTYK010000103.1:0-5575 GCA_965364595.1 uncultured bacterium | reverse complement strand
GAGGTCCCCGTCCGCGGCAGCCCGGTCACCACCGTGACGAACGCGTCGCTCGCCGGAGCGGCCGCCCGCTTCTCCACCGCCTCCCGCGAGATGATCGACGCGGCCCTGGTTCACGACTGGGATCGCCACCTGCGATCTGCTCAGGCTTGGGCCGACCGCATCCTCGACGTCACCGAGACGCGGCTCGAGATCACTGGGCTCGAACACGTCGATGTGGACGAGAGCTACGTGATTGCGTCGCTCCATGAGAGCTTCGCAGATGCTCTCGCCCTCATGAAGCTCCCGTTGCCTCTTGCGTGGGTGGCGCGCGACGAACTCGCCGACTGGCCGCGACTCGACGCCTTCCTCGACACGCCGGCTGCGTTCACCCTGAGCCCCGAGGAACCGGTGGCAGCGATGCGGACGATGCTGACGGAGGCACCGAAGGTCTTCGAGTCCGGGCGGTCGCTCGTGGTGTTCCCTCAGGGCACGCTCTTGGGGATCGAAGCTGCGTTCTCACCGGGTGCGTTCAGGGTCGCCGACCGGTTCGAACGGCCCCTGCTCCCCGTCGTCCTCACGGGAAGCCACCAGGTGTACGAGTACCCATTCAGCCCGACGGTGCGCTTCGAGCAGACGATCAGGATGCAGGTGCTACAGCCCGTACCGCCCGGAGCTGCGATGGCTTCGATGAGCCGGATCGAACGGGAAATGCAAGACCTTGCATTGGCCGCAGAGCCGGGTCCCAGGCGCTACCTACCTCAACGTGACGGGTTCTGGGATGGCTACGCATTCGAGATCGCCGAGCGATTCGAGGATGTGGCGGCGACGGTGAGGGATCATCGATGCGCAACCGCATCCGAAGCGGAGGCGAATGCTGCAAAGCCGCGCAGGTAGCTCATCGTCATGAAGCGCTGGATGACGCGACCGAGTGGGCCGATCAGGCGAGTGACGAGCCCGGCCGGCTTCGAAAAGGCTGCAACCCGGAAGGTGACCGTCCCGTCTCCGTTGTCTCGGACGGCGAACAACTCCTCGCCCTCCTCTGGGTGATGGGGGAGTGTGCCGTAGCTGAAACCGAACTCGGTACTCGAGTCGATCAGCTTCACGATGCGGCACGTGCCAGTCGCCCAGATCCCGAACACCCGCACCCCAAAGGCCATGGTTGAGCCCTCGGTGAGGGGAGGCACGTGGGGGGCGAGCACACCACCAACGGAACGGTGCCCTGCCCACGTACGAATGGCCTCCCGGGCAGCGTCCCAATCGGCTTCGACGGTGAGCTCGGAGCTGTGCTCGTGGTAACCGACCGGGTGGTCGCCGGTCACGGTGCCGCCGGCGCCGTCATAGGTGAGCGGCTTCGGTTCGGCCTGCTGTCTCAGTCGCTCGAGAGCGGCGCTGGAGGGGCGGAGGGGGGAATATGCGAGTGGCACGGGCGCGAACGCTACCGCTCTGTCGGGCAACCGGGAATCGACGAGATGCCCGGGGGAGTACTCAGTCCCGAACGAGTGGCTTGTACTTGAGCCGGTGCGGGTTGGTGGCGTCCTCGCCGAACTCGCGGTGCATGTAGTCCTCGTACTCCGAGTAGTTGCCACCGAAGAACCGCACCTGGCTGTTGCCCTCGAACGCGAGAATGTGGGTGGCGATCCGGTCGAGGAACCAGCGATCGTGGCTGATGATCACTGCACACCCTGGGAACTGCTCGATGGCGGATTCCAGCGCCCGCAACGTGTCGACGTCGAGGTCGTTCGATGGCTCGTCCAGCAGAATGACGTTTCCACCGCGACGGAGCATTTTCCCGAGGTGCACCCGGTTCCGCTCTCCACCCGACAGATCGCCGACCTTCTTCTGCTGGTCGGATCCCTTGAAGTTGAGCGACGCAACGTAGGCGCGGGAGTTGACCTCGCGGTTGCCGATGCGGATGACATCGGTGCCTCCGGTGATCTCCTCGAAGATGGTCTTGGTCGGATCGAGGTCGTCACGACTCTGGTCGACGTACGCGAGGTCGACGGTCGATCCGATCTCGATCTCACCCGAATCCGGCTGGTCGGCACCGGTGATCATCCGAAAGAGCGTCGTCTTCCCGGCACCATTGGCACCGATCACGCCGACGATGCCGGCTGGAGGAATCGAGAACGACAGATCCTCGATCAGGAGCCGGTCGTCGAAGCCTTTCGACACGCCGTCGAAGGTGACCACCTGGTCTCCCAGCCGCTGGGTGAACGGGATGGACAGCTCGAGCGCACCCGCCCGCTGCTGGGCTTGTGACGCTTCGGCGACGAGCTGTTCGTAGGCGTTGAGGCGAGCCTTGCCCTTCGACTGTCGGGCCTTCGGGGACATCCGCACCCATTCGAGTTCCTGTTCGATCGTTCTCCGGCGAGCCGAGTGCTCGCGTTCCTCCTGGGCGAGTCGAGCCTGCTTCTGTTCGAGCCAGCCCGAGTAGTTGCCCTCGAACGGATACCCACGTCCCTGATCGAGTTCGAGGATCCACCCCGCGACGTTGTCGAGGAAATACCTGTCGTGGGTGACCGCCATGACGGTCCCCGAGTAGTCGGCGAGGAACCGTTCGAGCCACGCAACCGATTCGGCGTCGAGATGATTGGTCGGCTCGTCCAGCAACAACAGGTCTGGGGACGACAGCAGCAGACGACAGAGCGCAACCCGTCGCCGCTCGCCACCCGAGAGCCTCGAGACATCTGCGTCGCCGGCAGGCACGCGCAGCGCATCCATGGCGATGGCGACCTTGCGATCGAGATCCCATGCGCCGACCGCCTCGATCTTCTTCTCGAGCGCTGCCTGGCGATCGCCCAGCGCGTCGTAGTCGGCGTCGGGGTCGGCCCAGGCAGCCAGGACCTCGTTGTAGTCGTCGATCATCTTCTGGGTCTCGGCAACACCGTCCATGATGTTGCCGAGGACGTCCTTGCCCGGATCGAGCTTCGGCTCCTGCTCGAGCAAGCCAACCGTGAAGCCATCGCCCAACCGTGCCTCTCCGGTGTACTCGTCGTCTTGGCCGGCCATGATCCGAAGCAGCGTCGACTTCCCGGCTCCGTTGTGGCCGAGCACGCCGATCTTGACGCCGTAGAAGAACGACAGGCTGATGTCCTTGAGCACGTCCCGATTCGGCGGAACGTGCTTGGACACCTTGTACATCTGATAGATGAAATCCGGCACGGCGGAGAGGCTAGTGACGAGCCGGCTCCTTCATTTCCGGATTCTTGTTTCCGAAGTCATCCAATCGGGTACCCGGCTCCGTACCTAGCTCGTACCCGCCCAAGAGGAGGCAATCCGATGAAGAAGTTCATCACGCTGCTCACCGCAGCACTGGTCATGGCAGCACTGGCTGTTCCCGTATCGGCCCAAGAAGAGGCCCGTATCCATCTGATCCACGGCATTCCGGACACCCCGGTCGACGTTGTCGCCGGTGGCGATGTCGTGTTTGGCGACTTCCAGTTCGGTGACACTCAGGATCTCTCTGCGCTCGCAGGTGAGACGCTCGTCGGCCTCCAGGTCCGCCTTGCAGGAACCGAGACCGTTGCGATCGATGCCGGCGACACGCCGCTCCCCGCGTCCGGCAACTACTCCATCATCGCCCACCTCAACGCAGAGGGCGTCCCCACGCTGGGCGTCTTCGAGAACGACACCTCCTCGATCGATGCCGGTGAAGGCCGTCTCATCGTCCGTCACACCGCCCAGGCTCCCGCTGTGGACGTCAAGGCCAACGGTGCTGTCGCCTTCGCAGACCTCACCAACCCGAACAGTGTTCAGGCGGACCTCCCCGTGGGGACCATCACCGCCGAGGTCGTGCCTGCAGGCGCCGACGAGCCTGTCGTGATCGGACCGGTGGATCTGCCCATCGAGGACGGATCCGCTCTGATCGTCTACGCGGTCGGCTCGCTCGACGCCGGTTCCGTGACCGCACTCACCGAGTCGATCTCCGGTCTCGGAACCGCACCGACGGCCGTGAACACCGGCAACTCCCCGGTCGGCACGAACGTGCCCGTGTGGGCCGCCGGCCTCGGAGTGCTTCTGCTCGTCGCCGTGGTGGCCGGTCGCCGCTCGGTGATCGAAGTCCGCAGCTGATCGAGGTCTGTGCGGGGGAGGGTCGCGCACCCCTCTCCCGCACACCCTTCTCACTCGTGTTCCGCCGACTTCTCCCAGCTCTTCTCCTGGTTCTCGCCGCTTGCGGCGGGACCACGACGGCGGAGTCGGCGGTTCCGAACGCCAACGACCGTCCAGGTCTCTCGACGACGACCACGACGGTCCTGACCCTCGGCGAAGATTCGGTCGAGGAACCCGCCGTCGACGAAGACGCAGTTTCAGAATTCGCGGAGCGGACCCGGCCATTGGGTTCGACCCTGCTCAGTCCGCTCCCAGCACCGGCACCTCGGCCGATCGGACTGGTCGTCGACTCTCTCGGCATCTCGTCGGCTCCGATCATCGACGTCGGGGTCGAACCGAACGGCGAGATGGAGATCCCAGGTGCCACCGAGATCGGCTGGTATCGGTTTGGTCCGACACCAGGAGAACCGGGATCCGCGGTGCTCGCCGCTCACATCGCGTTCAACGGGAGGGACGGTGTCTTCCGGGACCTCGACGAGGTCGAGGTCGGGGACATCGTCGAAGTGCTCTACGACGACGGCTCCACGAGCCGTTTCCAGATCACCGACACCGCCCAGTACGCCAAGGACGAACTCCCGGTGGACCGAATCTTCTCGAAGGACGGCGACCCCGTGCTGACCCTCATCACCTGTGGCGGCGACTTCAATCGCTCGCTCCGCAGCTATTCCGACAACGTCGTCGCCTACGCAGAGCCGATCGACGATTGACGCTTCCGTTCTTGTGACGAGAACCTCGATATTCCATCGGTTTGCGTCAGAAGAACGGATTCAGAGTTCGTTTGGGTCGATGATCCAGACGTTTTCTTCGCCGATCTCCGACTCGAGCCCCTTGACCATCCGGGCGATGGGACCATCAGAGCGGTTCCACACCACGATTGCCTGATCGGCGTGCTTGCGCAGCCAGCCGTCCCGCCGCCCATGAGCGGCTCCGGCTTTCTGTTTGTTCTCCGGTGGTCGCTTCTGCAACGTGGTCTCCGCCCCTTCGAGCAGCTTGTTGAACTTTGTTCGAGCCGGTGCCGGCCAAGGAGCCTCGAACTCGGGGTAGGCGAGCACGGCCACGTAGGGCACTGCGTTGAGATGGGCGGCCTCCGCGGCCATCGTCTCTGCACCCAGACCCATGCCGGTGAGGACGACGAGATCTGGATGAAGTGATCGGTGGGCGGCGATGATGTCCACCAACCGGTTTTGCACGGCGTCGGCGAGCGGATTGTCGTCGTACCCCCCGAGTTCGGGGGGTCTGTGCCCGGTCACGACGATGTGGTGGCCCGCCGGCAACTCGTCACTCGACGATCGCCTGATCTTCGGCTCGTCCGGTTCGCCGATCGTGGTCGGTGTCGTCTCGCCTCGCCTCGGCTGCTGGGTCGAACCGGCCTCCACGGCAAGCCGGTCGGCGTAGTCGTTCCACGTGTCGTTGCTGTGCCCCTTGACCCACGTCCACCGGATGTCGTTCTCGGTGTCCTTGCGGGCGAGGAACTCCTCGATCAACG
>CBDTYK010000102.1:0-5581 GCA_965364595.1 uncultured bacterium | reverse complement strand
CACGCGGCCGAGTGAACGGCCTTGGCGGGGGAAGTCATCCGAAGATGCGGCGGGGAAGGTATCCAGCCGGACGCCAGCGCGAAAACCGAACAGCCGGGGACTTTTCGCGTTTCGTCTCGCGTCCCACGTCCGACGTCCGACGTCCCACGTCCCACGTCCCACGGCGCCCACGTTCGTGCCAAGATCCAGGAAACGCTTCATCTGAGAAGGGAACGGGCCAGGCGTGAGCGATGGTGAATCGAAGCCGAAGCTGTTGTCGGGAGGCAACCCGCAGATAGCCAAGGGGGATGGGAACGGGCCGGTCCTGGCGTACATCTCGGCGATGCCTGGGTGGAAACACGACGTGGGCGTGCGGATCGACGACCTCGTCGAACGGACGGTTCCGGACGTCAAGAAGGCCATCCGATGGAACACGCCGTTCTACGGCGTCGAAGGACGGGGCTGGTTTCTCAGCTACCACTGCTTCGACCGGTACGTGAAGGTCGCCTGGCACAACGGTGTGTCGCTCGACCCCGTGCCGCCGGTGAACTCGAAGCACCCACAAGTGCGCTACTTCCACATCGGTGAGGACGACGACATCGACGAGGCCCAGTTCACGTCATGGATCGAGCAGGCCAGCGCGTTGCCCGGTGAGCAGATCTTCTGACCGTTCGGGCGAGCTCTGTCAGGGACGCGCGTTCTCGGCCAGAGCAGTGTCGAGCCGGTCTTGGTGGTCGGTCACTCCGGCAACGCTATCCACCGGCATCCGTGCGGGGGAGAGAGCCCTCGGACGCGCGAGCCGACTCACAGCGGACGTGACATCCAGCCGGTGTCGTACCAGGTGTCGAACTTGAAACCGACCTTGGGGAAGGTGCCCACGTACGAGAAGCCGAGTGTTTTGTGGAACTCGACGCTCTGGTCGTTCGGAAGCGTGATCCCCGCCACGGCCGTGACGAACCCAAGTGCTCCGAGCTGCGAGAGAAGCTCCTCGTACAAGCGCCGCCCGACGCCACGACCATGGTGCTCGGCAGCCACATACACGGTGACCTCGACCGTGAACCGATAGGCGTGCCTCGAACGCCACGGTGTCCCGTAGGCATAGCCCCTGACGATCCCGTCGCTCTCGTCGACCAGCCACACGTATGCCGCCTCCATTCGCCGGGCGATCTCGGAGCTGTCTGGTGGAGTCTCCTCGAATGAGATGGCGCTGTCGGTCACATACGGCGCATAGATCTCGGCGATCCGGGGAGCATCGGCGTCAGTCGCTGGGCGAATCATGATCGGGTGACCACGGTTTCCATACGGGCACGTTACGCGGTGCCGCCGCGTCGTTGGCGGTCCGCCTGATGGTTCTGACCGCGGCCGATCAGCCCTGCGTTCGCTGCTTCGAGACGTCGATCATCAGCTCGAGGTCGCCGAGGGCGAGGTCCACTTCGGGCGCCGGATACAGGGTGACGGCGTCGACACCGACCGCCTCGAGCCGGTCGAGGTAGGCGTGGGCGTCGGCTCGATCCCCGATCGCTCCGATGTCGTGCCACCACTCCCCCGGCATCGAGGCGATCGCTTCGGCGCCGCCGTCGGTGAAACGGTCGATGAGATCGTCGAAGAACGGCAGTGCCTTCCATCCAGCATGCGGATGGGCGAGTTCCTCCGCGATCATCCCTGACATGATCGATCTGGCGATGTTCCCGTCGTCGATCACGATCCAACTGGAGAACGCCACGATCTCGAAGTCGTCGCCGGCCCGTGCGTGTTGGCGCGCCCACGTGACATACGCCGGAGACGTGGGCTCCGCCAGGATGACACCGTCGGCGACACGGCCTGCCAACGCCATGGACTTCGGTCCCCTCACGCCCGCAAGCAACGGGACCGGATGCTCGGGCAGCACCTCCAGACGGACGTGGTCGAGCGTGACCGTCTCGCCGTCGAAGGTCACTTGCTCGCGATTCAGGAGTCGCCTGATGACATGCATCGTCTCCTCGAGTGCCGTGAGCGGGGAGTCGGGTTTCAAGCCCATCTGTGCCATCCACTCCTGCACGCCGTGGCCGATGCCGACGGCGAAGCGCCCCGGTCCCAGTCCGGCGAGCGTCGCCACTTCCATTGCCGTCACGGCCGGGTGCCGTACCACTGCCGGCAGGATGCCGATGCCGACGCGGATTCGGTTGGTCGACGTGAGCGCAGCAGCGGCGAGCGAAGGACCCGAAGTGAAGAAGCAATCCTCGATCAGCCACAGGTCGTCCAACCCGCCGTCTTCGGCGATACCGGCGAACCTGATGACCTCGGACGGAGGGAACGTCCTCTGGAAGGTCAGTCCCATGCGCATGTGACGAAGGTAGCGGAAGGCGTGTGGGTGCTCAGGCGAGTGTCGTGAGCACCCAACCGAGAGCGCCTGCGACCGTCAGATAGAACAGCATCGGGATGCCGGTCTTGCGGATGACGTTGCCCTCCTCGCCGAGGGAACCGACGACGGTGAGCGCTGCGACGACGTTGACGACCGCCACCATGTTTCCGGCATTGGCGCCGAGCATCTGTCCCGCAACCACGAGGCTCGGATCGACCCCGACGTCTGTGGCGACCGATGACTGGAAGGCCGAGAACATCAGGTTCGAGAAGGTCGCCGATCCGGCGACGAAGGACCCGAGCGCTCCGACCGCTGGCGCCACCAGCGGCCACGCCGCCCCGGTGGCTTCTGCCACCAGTCGGGCGAGTTCCAACGGCATGCCGGCGAGTCCGGCGCCATTCACGTCCGACCGTATGAACACCCGGATCATCGGCACCGCAGTGCCGAGGGCGATGGCCATGGGCAGGGTCGCACGCGATGCCGCCCTCAATGCGTCCCCGAGCCGACGAGGCTTCATCCGATGGAGGAACACGGTTGCCAGGGCGACGGCGACGAAGACCGCGCCCGGCAGATACAGAGGCTCGAGCCCGGCACTGATCCCGGTGTCGAGGATGTCGTCGAAGGAGATCCGAATGTCCTGAAGCGCCTGTTTCGCGCCGAGGCTCTCGATCCGCGTGAAGACGAGCAGGGCGGCAACGAGTAGGTATGGAGCCCACGCCAGGGACAGCCTCATGTGATCGGCACCGTCTTCGGGCGGATCGACATCGTCCAATCCGAACCTCCACGGATCAATCGGCATCAGCCACCCTCGTCGAGCGAACAGAATGAGCACTCCCATCGCAACCGCACCTCCCGCAATCGATGGGAACTCCGGGCCGAGCAGCGCGACGACGGCACGTGACGTGAGGGTGAACGACGCGCCGGCAACCAACGCAAGCGGCCACATCCGGAGGCCCTCCCTCCAACTCTGTGCTTCGCCGAAGAAGCGGGTCATGACGGCGAGCATCACCAGCGGGATGAGGGTCCCGACCGCAAGGTCGAGCGTGCTGGCAACCATCGAGATCTCGAGCAGTTCGGACTCGTCGATCCCAGGGACCCCCTCTGCGATGCCAACGACGACGGGGGTCCCAACGGCCCCGAACGACACCGCAACCGAGTCGGCGGTGAGGGAGGCGACGACGGCCGCCAGCGGACGGAACCCGAGGGCTACGAGCAACGGTGCACAGATCGCGGCGGGCGTCCCGAATCCGCTGATGCCTTCGAGGAAGGAACCGAAACCCCAGGCGATGATGAGCACCTGCACGAGCCGGTCGGACGTGACGCCGGTGAATCCCGCCCTGATCGCCGACAGTGAGCGCGACGGCGATTGCTCCGAAGGCGATCCAGAGGACCGACAGTGCAATGACGAGACCCTCCAGCGACGCCGCCGCCAGGCGAACGAACGGAACGCCCCACACCGTCCCGGCGCCGACGGCCGTCACGACGAACGCAATCGGCATTGCGCGTGTGGCCGGCATTCGGAGACCGACGATCAGACCGAGCACTGCCAGCACCGGTGTGAGCGCCACGACGAGGAGCGGGAGTGTCAAGGCCGCGAGTGTAGGAGCGGGCGGGTCTCGCCCGATCGGGGCGTCGTCCCCCCGGCTGCTCATGTGCTCGAGGATTCGAGTTCTGAGAGACCCGAGGCCATCGGTAGGTTCTGTGCCATGGACTATCGATATCTCGGAAGCAGTGGCACACCGGTCAGCGCCCTCGGACTCGGGACGATGACCTTCGGCGCAGAGACCGATGAACCCGGAGCGCACGCCCAACTCGACCGGTTCGTCGAGGCGGGAGGGACGTTCATCGACACCGCCGACGTCTACTCCCAGGGCACTTCCGAGGAGATCGTCGGTCGCTGGCTGGCCGGATCGGGGAAACGTCATTCGATCGTGCTCGCCACCAAGGCACGCTTTCCGATGGGTGGTGATCCGCTCGATCGGGGCGCCGGCCGCCGGCATCTCCGTCGCGCCCTGCATGCCAGCCTCGAGCGTCTCGGCACAGACGATGTCGACCTCTACCAGGTGCACGGATGGGATCCCAACACGCCGCTCGACGAGACGCTCCAGACCCTGGACGAGTTCGTCTCACAGGGACTCGTCGCACACGTCGGGTGGTCGAACGTCACGGGCTGGCAGATGCAGCGGATCGTCGACCGATGTGACATGAACGGATGGGAGCGACCGGTGACGCTCCAGCCGCAGTACAACCTGCTGGATCGCGGCATCGAACTCGAGGTGATGCCGATGTGTCTCGAAGAGGAGATCGGGATCCTTCCCTGGTCGCCCCTCGGTGGCGGATGGCTCACCGGGAAGTACACCCGCGACACCCGGCCCACAGGAGAGACCCGCCTCGGTGAGGATCCGGAGCGTGGCGTCGAGGCATACGACACCCGGAATACGGAGCGAACCTGGAGGGTCCTGTCGGCGATGGAGCGCATCGCGACCTACCGGGGCGTCAGCTTCGCACAGGTGGCACTCGCCTGGGTCCGGCAACGGCCGGGGGTCTCGTCCGTCATCCTCGGAGCGCGCACCGTCGAACAGCTCGAGGACAATCTCGCGTCTGCCGGCGTCGTTCTCTCGACCGAAGAGATGACGACGCTCACCGCGATCTCCGCACCGGGTCTGCCCCCATATCCGTATGGGGTGGTTCGATCGATCTGCGGATTGAGTGCCTGGGACGCCCTCGGGACAGTCGAGATGGAGGCCTGACCGGCCGTTGGTGTCGCTTGCGTCCTTCGCTCTCAGGAGGAACGCGGTGGTGTGTGGTAGTCGCGCCGAGTCGTTCATCGGTGCGTGATGGCGCGGACGTTCGCAGAGCCGGTCGATGTCCAGCCCGACCTTGCAGAGATCGTCCTCGAGGTGGTCGAGCAACTGGCCGAGCCGGGCCGCCAGGCGGGCATGTTCGGTCCGCCGGTGCCGATCACGGCTCAGCGCACCGTATTCGAATGGGCACTCGCACTGTCAGGGCGAACCCGACCCGGTGAGAGATTCAGGGGCCGACCGAGGTGATCGGTTGGCCCCAGAACGCCGACATTGCGGCGAGGAAGGCGTCGGCGGCGTCACCGATGGGATTGCCCGGAGGCAGCAGCGGGCCGAGTGACACGAACGCCACCGCTCCCAGGACGACCAGGCCGACCAGTCGATAGAACGTCTTCACGCAGAACACAGTAGAAGATGGAACGCACCTGGTCGATGTCACGTCAACACCAGTGTGATGACG
>CBDTYK010000101.1:0-5589 GCA_965364595.1 uncultured bacterium | reverse complement strand
ATCATCATGTATCTCATGGCGACGAAGATCACGACGATGGCTTTGACCCTCAGGATATGCGGACGATGGGTGGCCTTCGCCACAAGATGAAGACGACGTATACCGTCTATATGATTGGGGCATTGGCCTTATCAGGCATCGTTCCCCTGGCCGGTTTCTGGTCTAAAGATGAGATCCTGCTCACCGCGTTCGCCTCTGGCACTATCGGGCCTCGCACGCTCGGGTGGCAAGAACGAAGCCGAGGAGGACAGATACGCTCGCTTTCTGCGTTGCTTGCATGATATGCTGCGTGTGATGCAGCATAGAGAGCCGCTTCCGGTCTTCCGCAGCGACACGCAACGTCGCCTGCTCGTCGAACTGTTCTTCGACCACGACGAGCGCCGGACGCTGTCAGAGCTCGCACGGGCCCTCGACGTGGATCCCACGACCGTGATGCGAGAAGTCGATCGCCTGTCCGGCAGCGGGCTGGTCATCGAGGAACGCATCGGGCGCGCTCGGGCCGTGCAGATCGACCCATCGAGTCCCTACGCCGCCCCGCTGCGCCAACTGCTCGGCATCGAGCGGCGGCAGCCGGCGCCTGCCCAGGAGGAGTCACCCGCCCACGGACCTCGAAGCGGCCGCCACGATCGCCGGCCACTCCCCTCCTCGAGGCAGCAGCCATGAGGAACGCCGCCGCAACGCACCGCTCGCGCCGCAGACGCAGCACCTGTGCGCCAGCGCTAGTGTCCGCGTCGATGCCAACCGAAGCCGAGATCCGCCAGGTGGTCAGCAGGGTGGTCGCCGGGCTCGCGACGACCGACACGCCACAGACCGCCTCTCAGCCGCAACCCCCAACCGGCGACAAACCGACGATCGCCATCGGGTGCGACCACGGGGGCTACCCGCTCAAGGAGCGCATCGGGTTCCGGCTGCGGGAACAGGGGTACGACGTCACCGACTGCGGCACCGACAGCGCAGAATCGGTCGACTACCCCGACTTCGCCCACGCAGTCGCCCAGCGGGTGTCCACGGGTGAATCCACGTACGGAATCATCATCGACGGAGCCGGGATCGGCTCGTCGATCACCGCAAACAAGGTTCCCGGAGTCCGAGCGGCACTGTGCTACGACATTTCGAGCGCCCGCAACTCCCGTGAGCACAACCACGCAAACGTGCTGACGCTCGGCGCCGGCCTGATCGGCACCAACCTCGCACAACAGATCGTCGAAACCTGGCTGTCGACACCATGGGCACCCGGTCGACACGCCGACCGCGTCGCCAAGATCACCGCCATCGAGCGGACCTACCTCCGGAGCAATCCATGAACCAGGCCGAACTCATCGAAGCCGTCACACGCGAAGTCCTCGCCGCCCTGAGCAGCGGTGACCCGTGCGAGAACTGCCACGGAGCCTGTGCCGCACACAGCCCCGACCGGGTGCGCAGCGTGGTCGCCAACGGCGCAGACCGCGTGAGCTACCGAGGCGGTGGCGCCGAGGTCCCGATGGACCTCGCCAAGTACATCGATCACACGCTGCTCAAACCCGACACCACCGCAGAAGACATCGACGTGCTCTGCGCCGAGGCGAAGGAGTACGGGTTCGCATCGGTGTGCGTCAACCCTGCGTGGGTCAAGCGGGCCGCATCGAACCTGCGAGGCACCGACGTCCGTGTCGCCTCCGTCGTCGGCTTCCCGTTTGGCGCCACCCTGCCAGAGATCAAGGCGATGGAGGCCCGCCGGGTGCTACGGGACGGAGCTCGTGAGATCGACATGGTGATCAACATCGGCGCGCTCAAATCGGGACAGCACGACGTCGTTCAGACCGACATCGCGAAGGTCTCCGATGCCTGCCACGAATCCGGCGCGCTCAACAAGGTGATCATCGAAACCTCACTGCTCACAGATGAGGAGAAAGTCATGGCCTCTCACCTCGCCAAACTGGCGAAGGCCGACTTCGTCAAGACGTCGACCGGCTTTGCGGGCGGTGGCGCCACCGTCGGCGACGTTCTGCTGATGCGGGAGACGGTCGGCCCGAAGATGGGTATCAAGGCGTCCGGAGGGGTTCGCAGCCGCGAGGATGCCGAGGAGATGATCGCCGCAGGAGCAACGAGGATCGGGGCTTCTGCAGGCATCGCAATCGTCACAGGAGGCGTGTCGAATGAGCAATATTGAGCTGCGGTCGTTTGCGTTCCTCGACAGCCTGCAACCCCAGTACGCCGCCTTCATCGGCACGACAGCCTCGGGCTTCCTCCCGCTCGCACACGAGTCGGCGTTGTTCGTCGAGATCTCCCCTGGCATCGAGATCAACCGACTGACCGACATCGCCCTCAAGTCGAACAAGGTCAAACCCGGCATGCAGATCGTCGAGGGTGTCTTCGGACTGCTCGAGGTCCACTCCCGGGGTGCGGGCAAGGCGAACCTCGACGCCATCGGCATGAAAGAGTCCGATCGACTCAAGCCGAACATCCTGTCCAGCCAGATCGTCAGGAACATCGACGACCACCAGGCGCAGCTCATCAACCGCATGCGCCATGGCCAGATGATCACACCGGGCCAGACGTTGTACGTCATGGAGTGTGGTCCTGCCGCCTACGCGGCTCTCGCCGCCAACGAGGCGGAGAAAGCCGCCAACATCAACGTGCTGGAGGTCCGAGCCTTCGGCGCCGTCGGCCGGGTCTACCTGGGTGGTGAAGAGGCAGACATCGATGTCGGGTGGCGGGCTGCGGTGGCTGCACTCGAGGACATCGAAGGCCGCGAGCAGAAGTGAACGGAACGAGTCGCAAGACAACAGGTACCTGAGGAGGAACCGAAATGGCAGATGCACTGGGAATGATCGAAGCACGCAGCTTCCCGGCGATGGTCGAAGCGGCCGACGCCATGGTGAAGGCTGCGAAGGTCGATCTGGTGTCCTACGAGGAGACGGGCGGCGGATACGTCACTGCCGTGGTCCGTGGCGACGTTGCTGCGGTCAAAGCCGCCGTCGAGGCCGGACTTCGTGGCGCCGAGCGAGTCGGCGAGGTCATCTCGAGTCACATCATCGCCCGCCCGCACGAGTCGATCGATGCGGTCTTGCCGCTCGGCCGACGAGGAGACGCCGAATAGACGGAGGGCATCCATGCTTCTCGCACGCGTAGCCGGCACCGTCGTTGCCAGCCGCAAGGAACCACGCCTCGACGGGCTGAAGTTCCTGCTGCTCGAACAGATCGACGTGGACGGCTCCGCCACCGGTGGCCACGTCGTGGCGATCGACGCCGTCGGCGCCGGAGTCGGCGAAGTCGTGATGTACGCCAGCGGCAGCTCCGCACGGCAGACCGAGGCCACCCACGAACGCCCGTGCGACGCCGTGGTCATGGCCATCGTGGACTCCTGGGAGGTGGGAGGCGATGAGCGCTACCACAAGTAACCGATGAGCCTCTCCGATCACGAGATCCAGGAGATCATCTCCCGCGTCAAGCACCGACTCGGTGACGTTCCGGCCGGAAGCAGGCCGGGAGCGACACTCGCAGCGAAGGAGGAACTCGCCCCGGACATCGAACTGGGAGACGGGATCTACCGGAGCATCGACGAGGCCGTGGCCGCGGCCCGCCGCGCACAGCCGCAGTACGCCGAGATGGGCCTCGGCGTCCGCCGAACGATCGTCGATTCGATGCGCAGGTCGATGCTGGAACACGCCGAATCGCTGGCGATGCTCGCTCACACCGAGACGGGCCTCGGCCGCTACGAGGACAAGATCAAGAAGAACCTCCTCGTCACGAGAAAGACTCCAGGACCCGAGGATCTCGAACCCCAGGCCGTGACCGGCGACGATGGCATGTCGGTGACCGAGTGGGCTCCGCTCGGCATCGTGGGGGCGATCACCCCCACCACGAACCCGACGTCGACGATCATCAACAACTCGATCGCCATCCTGTCCGGCGGGAACGCCGTCGTGTTCAACGTACATCCCGGAGCCCGGAAGGTCTCTGCCGAGAACATCAGGCTGCTCAACCGTGCGATCGTCGCTGCCGGCGGCCCTCCGGATCTGATCACTGCCGTCGCCACCCCAACCATCGACTCGGCCAAGGAACTCATGGCACATCCGGATGTGCGCGTCCTCCTCGTGACCGGTGGCCCGGGTGTGGTCAGGGAGGCGCTCAGGACCGACAAACGCGCCGTCGCCGCCGGCCCGGGCAACCCGCCTGTCGTGGTCGACGAGACCGCCGACATCGAGCGTGCAGCACGGTCGATCGTCGCCGGCGCCTCCTTCGACAACAACATCATCTGCACCGATGAGAAAGAAGCGATCGTGGTGGACACCGTCGCCGATCGGCTGGTGCGGGAGATGGCGGACGCCGGCGCCTACGTGCTGAAACAACACGAGCTGAAACGTCTCGAACGCGTGATCTTCCGAGAGATGGGCCCTCCGAACAAACCCGGGGTCATCAACCCCGAGTGGATCGGCAAGAACGCCGACGTCATCCTGAGCCAGATCGGGGTCCAGGCGGAGCGGCCCGTCCGGCTGCTCGTCGCCGAGGTCCCGAACGAGCACAACCTGGTGTGGACCGAGCAGATGATGCCGGTCTTCCCGGTGACCAGGGTCGCCAACGTCGACGCCGCGATCGACCTGGCCGTCCGAGCCGAGCACGGGTTCCGACACACTGCGGGGATCCACTCCACCAACGTCGAGACGATCACGAAGATGGCCCGGGCGATGAACTGCTCGATCTTCGTGGCGAACGGCTCCTTCTTCTCCGGCCTCGGACAGGACGGCGAGGGCTACGCCTCGTTCTCGATCGCCAGCCCGACCGGAGACGGGCTCACCCGGCCCCGTACTTTCTCGAGACCTCGCCGCGTCAGTGTCGTCGGCGCACTGAGGATCGTTTGATGGAACTCGGCACGGCCATCGCACTGTTCGAATACGACTCGATCGCCGCCGGAATCGAGTCGGGTGACGACATGGTCAAGCGCGCACCGCTCGAAGTGATCCACGCCGGAACGGTTCATCCCGGCAAGTACCTGGTGCTGGTAGGAGGTTCGGTGGGCGACGTCGAAGAGGCGCTGGCCGCAGCAGAGCTGAGGAATGGCGACCGCCTCCTGTCCTCGATGTTCCTTCCCGACCCGCATCCTTCGCTCGTCGGCGGACTGGCGGGCGATGAGACCCCGCGCCATGGCGAGTCATTGGGGATCATCGAGACGGAGACCGTTGCCGACGTGATCCGTGCTGCCGACGCCGGCCTGAAAGGCGCCGAGGTCGAGATGCTCAAGATCTATCTGGCCGACGACCTCGGCGGCAAGGGGTACGTGCTCTTCTCCGGAACGCTGACCGAGGTCGACGCCGCCGTTGAGCAAGGATCTGCACAGGTGGAGGGCACACTCGTCGGTCGCCGCGTGATCCCTCGGCTCCATGACGAGATGGCGGCCAACGTCGGCGGCGACGGCAGATTCGCCTCGCGGATCGAGCGCTGACCATGCAGCTCGGCGAAGTGATCGGGACCGTGGTCGCCACCGAGAAGACACCCGACCTCGAGGGCGTCAAGTTCCTGATCGTCCAGCCGCTCACTCGCGACCAGGAGCCCACCGGGAGGCCCGTGATCGCGGCGGACGGGGTCGCCATGGCCGGCCCGGGCGAGCTG
>CBDTYK010000100.1:0-5600 GCA_965364595.1 uncultured bacterium | reverse complement strand
GTCTTCACGCTCTGGGCCGGGAAGCTGAGTGACCGGGTGAATCGGCGTCGCATGTTGCTGTTCTCGCAGATCCTTGCCTGGCTCGGCGCGGTGGGTCTGGCGATCACGATCCTCGTGATCGGCGACGACAACATCTCGAACCCGCTACCCGTCTATTTGGCGACCGCGGTCATCGGCACCGGGTACGCCCTCAGCCTGCCTGCGTTGCAGGCGCTGGTGCCGGCGCTCGTTCGGCCCGGAGACCTGAAGCAGGCGATCGCGCTCAACTCGGTGACGTTCAACCTGGCGCGAGCGTTCGGGCCGGCCGTGGCGGGATGGGTGGTCGCAGCGTTCGGGGCCGGAGTGGCGTTCGGGGTGAACGCCCTCTCGTTCCTGCCGCTGATCATCGTGCTCGGGCTCATCCGCCAGCGTGAGGTCGACATGTCCGGTGAGACGGACGGGTCGATTTCGGAGTCCTTCCGCATCGCCTTCGGCGACCGCCGCATCCTCGTCCCACTGATCGGGACGCTTGCGATCGGGTTCGGCTCTGATCCGGTCAACACACTCACCCCGGCGATCGCCGATCTGTTCGGAGAGGGTCGCAGTTTCGTTGGCCTGCTCGTTGCCGCGTTCGGTGCCGGTGCGGCGCTCGCCGCATTCCGGCTGGGCAGTTTCGTGAAATCGATGGAAGCCGAGCGAGCCGGCGCCTACGGGCTCGGTGTGCTGGCGGCGGGCATGGCGACATTGGCGATGGCGCCCAACCGATGGGTGGCGTTGGCAGCGCTGGCCATCGCCGGTGTCGGTTTCATCGGCGCCATCACTGCGCTCAACTCAGCGATCCAGGATCGGATCGCTGAGGAGGTGCGCGGCCGGGTCATGGCGATCTGGTCCGTCTTCTTCCTCGGTGTTCGCCCGATCGCTGCTCTGCTCGACGGCGCGATCGCCGACGCCGTCTCGGTGCGGGCCGGGATTGCCGTGCCGGCGCTGGTCGCAGGAGGCATGGCCATCTGGCTCCACAGCAAGGTGAGCGAAGGAACCGTCCAACCCGAGCCCGCCCCGGCGACCTGAGTCGTCACCGTTCTAGGATCCGCCCATGGAATGGTCCGGATTCGTCCAAGCCGCCTCTGCCACCAACTGGGTCGCATATCTCGGTACCGCCGACCGTTCGGGCCGACCCCATGTGTCCGTCGTCGCCACCGGCTTTTCGCAGGGGTCGGTGTGGTTCGCCACCCGGCCGGCGTCGAAGAAGCTCCGGAACATCAGAGAGAATCACCACGTCGGATTCCATTGGCCGGTCGGCGGGCAAGGACCTGGCGAGCTCGCGGCATGGGGAACGGCTGTCATCCACTCGACCGACGAGCACGAACGCATCTGGAACGCAGGGATCTTCACCTACGACCTCGCCCAGTTTTTCGAGTCTCCCGACAACCCCGACCTGGCATTCGTGGAGGTAGCGATCGATCGTGCCCGCCTGATGGGCCCCGACTTCAAGGCGGACCGCTACCCCTGACCGACCACCGATATCGCAGCCAAACGCAAGGAGATGGGCAATGCAACGCAATGGATCCGACGGCGGTCCGATCATCCGACTGTTCGAAGCGCGAGCCAAACCTGGATCTGCGGGCACCCTGCTGCAGAAGTTCGCATCGACCTCCGCTGACGTCGTCCGGGGAGAGCCGGGGAACGAAGGGTATTTCTTTGGTCACGGCGTCGCGCGTGACGACGGAGTCGTCTTCTTCGCGTCGATGTGGAGCGATCTCGCATCGGTGAAGGCGCGGTTCGGAGCGGATTGGCAACTCTCGTTCCTTCCCGAGGGGTACGAAGACCTGATCGACGAATGCTCCGTTCGCCACATCGATGTGAGTGTGGGCTGGCACGTCGGCCTGGACGGCTGAAGGCGCCTCTCATCTGCGACGCCGCGGTGGCCTCGCTGCTCGTGAAGGCGTCGGCCGACCCGCTGCGCCGATCTACGGGTGACTCAGCAGGCCGAGCGCCGGGTTGTGGTCCGAGGGCACACGCTCTGCTTCTCGGACGGGCGGCGGAGGAGTGCCGTCACCGAACGGCCGGCCGCCCAACGCCTCACGACCGTGGGGAGTCGCCCAGTTCTCGAGTCGGGGTCCGAGCGGCACGATGCCGGTCGGGTTGATGTCGGTGTGGACCTCGTAGTAGTGGGACTTGATCTGCGCGAAGTCGACCGTGTCACCAAATCCCGGCGTCTGGAACAGGTCCCGAGCGTACGCCCACAGCACCGGCATCTCGATCAGCTTGTTGCGATTGCATTTGAAGTGGTTGTGGTAGACCGAGTCGAACCGGACCAGGGTCGTGAACAAGCGGATGTCGGCTTCGGTGATCGTGTCGCCCACCAGGTACCGCTGGGTCGACAGGCGTTCCTCGAGCCAATCGAGCCGGTCGAACAACTCGTTGTATGCCCTCGCATAGGCCCCAGCAGTGCCGGCGAATCCGGCGCGATAGACGCCGTTGTTGACCTCCCGGTACACGAGTGCAGCGACCTCTTCGATCTCGTCACGGAGCGCTTCGGGATACAGGTCGGGTGCACCCTCCCGGTGGTGCGCGGCCCACTCGATGGCGAAGTCGACGGTGATCTGCCGGAAGTCGTTGGTCACGACGCCGCCGGTCGGGACGTCGACGATGGCCGGCACGGTGATGCCGCGCTCGTATCCGGGGTACGACGTGAAGTACGCCTGCTGGAGCCGTTCGATGCCGAGCACGGGGTCGACGCCTCCGGGGTCGAGATCGAAGGTCCAGCTGCGAGCGTCGTGGGTGGGCCCGCACATGCCCATCGAGATGGCGTCTTCGAGTCCCAGCAGTCGGCGGACGATGATCGTCCGGTTCGCCCAGGGGCACGCCCGCGCCACGACCAGCCGGTAGCGGCCCGGTTCGACCGGCCAGCCTTCGCGGCCGTCGGCGGTGATGCGGGTGTTGATGTACCTGGTGTCACGTTCGAAGCTGGGCTCCACGTAGGTTCCCTGGGCGTTCGCGTCTTGCTCGCTCATAGAGGACCGAAGCTACCGAGGGATGGTTGCTACCTGCATTGCTCCACGGGTGTCGTATGGTTGCCGTGTTCCGAAGGGGTGATCGATGAGCGGACCGGTCGAACCAACCGATATCGAGGCTGGAGACGATGCACTGGCGCGTGTCGAGGTCCGTCAAGGGCGTGAGACGTCGGTCGGCGGGCTCGACATCATCCGGGTGCTGCCCACGAAAGGTCGCCGCACTGTGGGGCCGTGGTGCTTCGTGGACTGCATGGCCCCCCCGGACTTCGACGACCCCGAGCCGATGGAGGTCGGTCCGCACCCGCACATCGGCCTGTCGACCGTGACCTGGCTGTTCGAGGGAGAGGCGCTCCACGGTGACTCGCTCGGCACCGAACAGCCGATCCGGCCCGGCCAGCTCAACCTCATGACGGCCGGGCACGGCATCGCCCACGCCGAGCTGGGCATTGCAGATCGAATCCAGGGAGTCCAGATGTGGCTCGCCCAACCCGAAGAGACACGTCATGGCGAGTCCCGATTCGAACACCACGCCGACCTCCCCCAGGTCGAGCTCGGCGGAGGCACCGCCACGGTGATCCTCGGCTCGGCGGCCGGTGTTTCATCGCCTGCGAAGGTCGATTCCGACCTGGTGGGCATCGACCTGTCGATGGGGCCGGGATCGGTCGTGCTCGAGGCGGACACGCGCTTCGAATACGCCGTGGTCCCGATCGACACTCCGGTCCTCGTCGGGCCCGAAGTGGTCGAGCCCGGGTGGCTCGCACTCGTCCCTGGCGGGCTCGAGGCCTTGCCGATCGAGGCCCGCTCCGATGCCCGCATGATGGTGCTGGGCGGTGTACCCATGGAGGAACGGATCCAGATGTGGTGGAACTTCGTGGCTCGCAGCAAGGACGAACTCACCGAGGCATGGCGGGACTGGCAGACGGGCAACACCGACCGGTTCGGCCCGGTTCCTTCGAAGCTCGCCCGGATCGACGCGCCGCCTCCGCCCTGGCTGCGGAGCGACGGCTAGGTCAGCTTCGCTCGAGGTCGACTCGCTCGAGGAGTCCGGTCTCGACGTTGTAGACGAATCCGCTGATGTGCTGCTTCTCGAGCAGGAATGGCGACGCCCGCAGACGGTTGGCCGATTGAACGACATCTCGATGGGGATCGGCGAACGCCTCGACCGCCCAACTCGGCTTGATGCCGGTCTCGGCTTCGAGCACCGCTTTGAAGTCGGTGGCGTCGATCTTCTGGAGGCCACAGTCGGTGTGATGGATCAGGACGATCTCCCTGGTACCCAGCGAACGCTGGGAGAGGCAGAGAGACCGGATCACGTCGTCGGTGACCACCCCTCCGGCGTTTCTGATGATGTGGGCTTCCCCGTTCCCGAGCCCCAGCAGCGCGAAGATGTCCATCCGGGAGTCCATGCACGCCACGATGGCCAGTTGACGGATCGGTGCGACCTGGAATCCGCTGAGGCCGAACGTCGTGGCGTACTCGCCATTCGCGACGATGAGTTCGTCGACGTTCGGAAATCTGTGCGAGGTCATGGAGCGAGAATATCGGGCGCCCCGCCCCCGGGCCGGGCTGGGCTCGTCGTGTGGCGACCCGCGTGAGCGTGTGCATGTTCCGGACAGCGATCTTCATCGGTCCTCGAGTCAGGTGGTCGCCCGGTTTCCAGGCCATCGCGGCTCGGGTCGGAGGCTGCGAAGCCGCACGGCATCAGCCCCGCTGCACCCAACCGCGATACCCTGCCCGACTCCCGACCCGAGAAGCCCACGTGCCCAGTGATGGTCTCGCCTACTTGAAGCGCCTGTTGCGCTCAGGTCAACACAACGACGTCAACCAGATGATCCGCGATCAGCAGACGGTGCTGAACCGGTTCGGGCCGATCTTCGGTGATCCAGCGACCCTCGACGAGGACACGTTCGCACAGTTCCTCCACTTCGAGCACAACCGTCACTGGTGGAACCTGCACCGCGATGAAGCCCAGTTGATACGCCACTTCGACGTCGTTCGGGCCGCGCTCAGCGATCTGCTCGACGAAGAGCAGCCGATCTCCGTTCGAATCGACTCGATCGGGGACATCCCAGGATTCACCACCGACCTCTACACCGCCATCCTGCTGGTCGCCCATCCCGACACCTACGGTGTGCGGAGCCGGATCTCCGACTCGGCGATGCAGCGACTGGACCTCTGGCCCGACGTGTCCGAGGCCGCTTCGGAGGGCCAGATCTACGAAGCAGTCAACGAGATGCTCCATCTGGTCGCTGAGGAGCTGGATACCGACTTGTGGACCCTCGATGCATTGTGGTGGGGAGCGGAGAAGGAGCACGACCCGACGAAACACTTCGTCCGCCGGACGCGCCCGCCGACCACCACTCCGAGGCGCTCCCGGCCCTCGGCTCCGACCGCCCGGCCGAAGAAGAAGACCGGCCCCGAGACCTTCGTGTGTCAGAACTGCTTCCAGACGAAGCCCGTCAGGCTGTCATCCGACACACCCGGATGGTGCATCGACTGCGCCTGACGAAGCATCACCATCTCAGCCGATGTGGTCCCGCCACGAGTGGGCGGGGTGATAGCCCAGCATCGTGCGTGCCTTGTCGATCGAGAGCAGCGTCTCGTGTC
>CBDTYK010000099.1:0-5606 GCA_965364595.1 uncultured bacterium | reverse complement strand
GATGCTGGCGCAAGAGTCGGTCGGGGCAGACGGACGCAGTCGCTGTCGGTTCATCGTCGACGTGTGATCAACCCTTGACGACCCCGATCGGGATCAGTCGAGCGACCTTCTTGGCGAGGCCGGCCCGGTCGACCGTTTCGACGACAGCATCAACGTCCTTGTAGGAAAACGGTGCCTCTTCGGTGAGCCCACGGTTCGATCCGGCCCGCACCTCGATGTCGAGTGCGGCCAGCTGCTTTCTCAGCTCGGCTCCCGACGTGCGCTTCCGTGCGGCATGCCGGCTCATCACCCGGCCGGCTCCGTGGCACGTCGAGTGGAAGGCGCCGGAGTCCGTGACGCCCACGAGCACGTGCGACGCCGTTCCCATCGAACCAGGCACCAAGACCGGCTGGCCGATGTCGGCGAGATCGGCCGGGACGTCCGGGTGTCCCGGTGGAAGCGCTCTGGTGGCCCCCTTGCGGTGGACGCACAACATCCGGATTCGGCCCTCGACTGTGTGCTCCTCGAGCTTGGCGAGGTTGTGCGAAACGTCGTAGAGCAGCCGGAGGTCGTCTGAGCCCAACACGCGGCCGAAGGCACTCCGAGCGGATTCGGCGAGCATGTGTCGGTTCACCCTTCCATAGTTCGCCGCCGCGGCCATCGCTCCGAGGTAGGCGGCGCCCTCGGCGGAGCCAACCGGTGCGCATGCGAGCTGCCGGTCCGGCACCTCGATGCCGTGGCGCGCCATCGCCGATTCCATCGTCTGGACGTGATCGGTACAGACCTGGTGTCCCAGGCCGCGCGAGCCTGAGTGGATCATCACACAGACCTGCCCCTCGAAGAGTTCGAAGGCTTCGGCAGCTCGGTGATCGGAGATGTGTTCGACCACCTGCAACTCGAGGAAGTGGTTCCCGGATCCGAGGCTGCCAACCTGTCGGATGCCACGCGCCTTCGCCCGTTCACTCACTGCGTCGGGGTCGGCTCCAGCGAGAACGCCCCCATCCTCGCAACGGTCGAGGTCACGTTGTGAGCCGTGTCCTCGCTCGACGGCTTCGGTCACGCCTCGCAGCAGGATCGCGTCGAGCTCCCGTTCCGACTCCACGGCCCAGATGCCACCGGGCCCCATTCCCTTCGGAACCGTGCGGGCGAGTTCGTTCATCACCTCGGGGAGGCGTGGCCGGATCGATGCTTCCGTGAACGACGACGTCAGCAGTCGGACACCGCACGAGATGTCGAATCCGACGCCGCCGGGCGAGACCACGCCACCCGCTTCGACGTCGGTCGCAGCAACACCGCCGATGGGGAATCCGTATCCCCAGTGCACGTCCGGCATTGCGAATGATGCAACCACGATGCCTGGCAGCGTGGCGACATTGACGACCTGATCGAGCGACCGGTCGTCGACCACATCGGGAAGCAGGTCCTCGGATGCGAAGACGATGCCCGGGACCCGCATGTCTCCTGCCTTCTCGATTCTCCATCGCCAGGGAGTCTCACCGACCAGTTTCACCCTCAGCCCCTCTCGATCGGCCGGGCCGGCGGTGCGGCCGTGCCCGATTCCAACGTATCCCCACGTCGCCTCGAGGGCAGAGGACAACGTCCTGCGACCTCGAGTCGATAACCTCGCAGGAATGGAGATCGAGGTCGAGAAGATCAGGGGTCGCGACCTCGTCCGAAGAGGCCCGTTCGCGCGTCTGTGGTGGAGTCAGTTGATCTCCAGTCTCGGTGACTGGGTCACGCTGTTTGCGACGTTCTCACTCGCAACCGAGATCTCGGGCGACCAACTGAATTCCGGGATCGCCATCCTGGTTCCCCTCACCGCCCGTTTTCTGCCCGGGCTCATCATCGGAGTGGTCGGCGGCGTCGTCGCAGATCGATTCGATCGGAAGCGAACCATGATCGTCGCCGATTTCGGGCGTGCCGCCCTGGTTCTGGTGCTCGTGTTCGTGGGCAACTTCCGGGACTTGTTCCTGATCACGTTCGCCATCGAGGTGCTCTCGCTGATCCGGCAACCGGCCAGAGAAGCTGTTGTACCGCTCCTGATCCCGCGAGAGCATCTGATGGCTGCGAACGGCCTGAACCTGCTGGCCGGCTACGGCACTGCGCCGGTCGGATCGGCGGCCTTCGCGATCATCGCCCAGTTCGGCGGGTCGCTGGCGCCGTGGGCCTCCAATCCGGGGCTGTCGGCGTCGTTTGCATTCGACGCCGTCACGTTCGTGTTGTCCGGGATCATCGTGCTCACGATCTCCGTGCCGAAGCTCCAGATCTCCCGTGAGCGAGAGGCGGAGTCAGCGCTCGACCTGCGGGCCCCACTGAGAGACATGGTCGACGGATTCCGTTTCGTACTCGGTTTCGGAGCGGTCCGGCGGATGGTGGTCGGCATGGCAGTCGGTCTCTTCGGGGGTGGTGCACTATTCGTTCTGGGTCAACCGTTCTCGGTCGAGGTCCTCCAGGCGGGAGACTCCGGGTATGGAGTCATCGTGACGGCACTCGGTGTCGGCGTGGGACTCGGGATGGGCGCCATGACCCTGTGGGGGAGGGCGATTCAGCGGAGGGAGCCCCTGTTCGGGTTTGCACTGTTGATCGTCGGGATGTCGATCGCGTTCGCTGCTGGAACGACCACGGCTGCCGGTGCCGCTGCGTGGGTGTTCCTCGCAGGCGGCGGGACGGGGGTGGCGTACGTCACCGGTTTCACCCATCTCCACGCTGTGGTCTCCGACGACCTGAGGGGTCGCACCTTTGCCGCTCTGTTCTCCTTCGCTCGGGCGGCGCTGCTGGTCTCGTTCGCCCTTGCCGGTGTCGGGGCGGCTGCGATGCGCGGTGTGTTCCCGGGACTGTTCTCGAACGGTGTGAGAGCTGTGATGATCCTGAGCGGAGCCACCATCTTCCTGACCGGTGTCGGTGCGGTGTGGGCGGTCCGTCAGCAACTGGTCGGAGAGCCCTTGACCGACCACGACTACCGGGTGCTGCGCGACGCCTCGGACGCAGTGACCTGGGTCAAGGGCGACCGGCGCGAGAAGGACCGATGAGCGGCTTCTACCTCGCGCTCGAAGGTATCGAAGGCTCAGGGAAGAGCACACTCGGCCGGCTGCTCGCCGCCCGCCTGGCAGATCGGCAGATCGATTCGATCTCGGTGAGGGAACCCGGCGGGACCGAGCTCGGCGAAGAGCTTCGGCGCCTCGTGCTCCATGCAGGCCATGTTGCGCCCTGGGCAGAGGCGGCGCTCTTCGCTGCTTCGCGCGCGCAATTGGCCGCCGAGATCATCGCACCGGCGCTCGCCGGCGGCAGATGGGTGATCTCTGACCGCTCCTACTACTCGTCCCTGGCGTATCAGGGGGGTGGGCGCAACCTCGGAGTCGATGCCGTACGACGGCTCAACGAGACGGTGCTCGACGGCGTCCTCCCCGATCTGGTTGTCGTCCTCGACGTCGAGCCCGAAGTGGGATTCGCCCGGGAGACGGAACGAGACAGGATCGGCGAGGGGGGCCTGGCCCTGCAGCGAAGGGTCGCCGAGACGTACCGGCAACTCGCAACAGACGACGACCGGATCTCTCTGCTCGACGCATCTGCTGCTCCCGACGAACTCGCCGACGCGATTCTCGGTGTGGCGCTGGAGAGGAGCGGTCATGTTTGAGCATGTCATCGGCCATTCCAGGGTGACCGAGATGCTCATGCGAGAGGCTCGCCGGCCGGCGAACAGCTATCTGTTCGTCGGAGCGTCATCGATCGGCAAGGCGACGGTGGCGACCGAGTTCGCCAGGGTGCTGCTGTGCCCGGACTCCGGTGATCACACCGAGGACTGTCGGTCGTGCCGTCGAATTCGGAGCGGCAACCACCCCGATCTGATCGAGATCGGCCTGGAGGGGCGGCAGAGCATCGGCGTCGACCAGGCCAGGAACATCGTCCAGACTGCAACGATGATGCCGGTCGAGTCGACGATCAAGGTGTTCCTCGTTCCTGAGGCCGGCATGCTGACCGAACAGGCGGCCAACGCGCTCCTGAAGACCTTGGAGGAGCCGACCGGCTCGACGATCTTTCTGCTCGTGACCGAGTCCGAGACGGACCTTCCTTCGACGGTCAACAGCCGATGTCGGACCATTCACATGGGCCGGGTCCCGAGCGAACTCATCGCCGAACACCTGGTCGGTGCCGGTGTCGAAGACAACCGGGCCACAGCGCTCGCTCGGGTCTCGGGCGGGCGACCAGGCGTCGCCATCTCTCTGATCAGCGACACCGAGATCGACGCGTTCAGGAGCAACTGGCTGAGACTTCCGACCAGGCTGAGCGAGCGACCCGGAGAGGCGGCGATGCTCGCCTCGGAGGTCGAGAGCTGGGTGGCCCCCTTGGCCGGCAGAGCGGTCTCCGATGCCGATCTGAGCAAGGACGAGCGGACACGGGAGGAGCGACGTGCGAAGCTCGCGTTGACGGAGTCCGGTCTGGAGATCCTCGCCACCTGGTACGCCGATGCCGCCGCGATCCAATACGGCGCTCCGCTCCGAAACACCGATCTTCCGCTCGCCGACCTCACGTCGATCTCCCCGAAGCGCGCGGTTCGCAACACCGAACTGATCCTCGAGGCGATCACCGACCTCAACGCCAACCTCCGCCGCCAACTGCTGCTCACGAACCTGTTCACCCAACTCGCAGCGGGCTGACGCCCTCCCGGAGATTCGGTCTGGCGGCCTCACGCCTCGGGTTCAGGCCGGCGCCTTCACGCTCCGAGTGGCGGCTCGGCCCTGGGGGGCCTCGCCACCACGCTCTGGGCTTCGGCCTGGCGGCCTCAGCGCTGTGGGTGCTTCGCACGCTCGGTTCGCGACGCCGTCAACTCGACCAACCGATTGTCGTGCGTCGGACTGCGTGCAAGGCTGTTGAGGTGCGACGTCTGTTTCTCGGGCTCCTTCTATTGGTCGGTTCGGCCTGTTCCAGCGATTGGCCGGATCAGGCCGTCATCGAGGAGTTCTGTATCGAATGGAACGTTGGACGAGGGGGAGTGGCCGAAACCGGGTTGAGCTTTGAACAGTGTGTTGACAATGCGATCAACACTCGAGACGCCGGTTGCTCGTGGCCAACGTGGCACCAGGATCCGCACCTCTCCGGGAGGCGAGCTCACTACCCCGGTTGCGACGACGGCAGCAACATCTGAGTGATGCCCTGATCGCGTCGCCTCCCATCGTGAACGCCCTGAGGCGCTTCGCTCGCCACGCTGTGACGCGCCTGTGGTTGCTCGACGGGCACGACGTGATGCTCTGCGCGCGATGTGAACATCGCCCTTACCGCTGAAAACTCGTTGGCAGCGGCCGGAGGCCCCACAGTGCCCGAAGGGCCCACAGCGCCGATGCGCAGCGAGGCCCTGAGCTGGTCATGCGCCCGAAGGGTGCTCTGCGCAGGATGACACGCCGCAATGCGAGCGCCGGCGAGCGAACCCGAGATTGCCGTGCCTCGGTCCACTGCGATATCATTCCTGGCCTCGCCGAGGTAGCTCAGGGGTAGAGCAATTCACTCGTAATGAATAGGTCAGGGGTTCAAATCCCCTCCTCGGCTCCACGTGACGCTCAAGGGGTACCGCCTCCCCTCGATGCGACACCTGCGCTCCGTCCTCACCATGCCGTTGCTCCTCCTGCCGTGTC
>CBDTYK010000098.1:0-5614 GCA_965364595.1 uncultured bacterium | reverse complement strand
TCTGCCATCGATGTAGAGCCTGACGAGGTCCATTCGCTCAGCGTATTCGATCGAACGCCCCGCCATCACCTGCGCCAGAATCGGTCAGTCGCGGATCACGGGTTCGGTGCGGATCTTGTCCAGCACGAAGCGCACCGCATCGGGCGGGTATCCGGGGCGGCCACGTTCGTAGCGCCACGGATCCGAGGAGAACCCGGACACCGCCACGGGGTGCGGCATCAGCCGACTGGGCTGTCTTCGTGGCGCTCGAGTGCCTCGTCGAAATCGTCGATGACGTCGGCCTTGACCGAGTCGTTGGCATTCGTCGGGCGCGGAATGCCGGCGATCTCGTAGGCGTCGGTTTCCTCCAGCGTCTCCTTGGCCAACAGCGCCTGGGTCAACGCCTCGAGTTTGTCGCGGTTTGCCTCGAGCTGCTCGAGCGCCCTCTGATAGGCCTCGTCGATGATCCGGCGAATCTCTGAGTCGACCATCTCCATCATCGACTCCGACACCGTTGGGCGACCGAATGCATCCGTAGACCGATCGTCGAAGATGGTGACCGGGCCGATCTTCTCCGACATGCCCCAGCGTCCGACCATGTTCCGTGCGAGATTCGTCGCCTGCACCATGTCGTTCTCGGCGCCCGTCGACACGGCCTTGTAGATGACCTCCTCGGCCGCTCGGCCCCCGAGCATCCCGACGATCTTGCCGATCAGGTAGTCCTCGCTGTAGCTGTACTTGTCCGCGTCGGGCGATTGGAGCGTGACGCCGAGCGCCCGCCCACGGGGGATGATCGAGATCTTGCGGACGGGGTCCGCGCCCGGCTGGAGCATGCCGAGGAGGGCGTGCCCAGACTCGTGGTACGCAGTCCGTTCTTTCTCCTCTTCGCTCATCATGATCCGGCGCTCCGTTCCCAACACCACCTTCTCGAGGGCGTCGGTGAAGTCGCCGAGCATCACCTTCGTGTGATTGCGTCGGGCTGCCATCAGAGCCGCCTCGTTGACGAGGTTCGCCAGGTCTGCGCCGACCATGCCCGGTGTGGTCGACGCGATGGCGCCCAGGTCGACGTCGTCGCCGAGCGGGACTTCACGGGTGTGGACTTCGAGGATCATGTGTCTGCCACGCTGGTCGGGCGGGCTGACCGGCACCTGGCGGTCGAAGCGCCCCGGCCGGAGCAGCGCCGAGTCGAGGATCTCGGGACGGTTGGTCGCAGCGATGACGATCACGCCTTCGGAGCCGGTGAATCCGTCCATCTCGGTGAGGATCTGATTGAGCGTCTGCTCTCGTTCGTCGTGGCCACCCATCGCCATGCCGCCCCCGCGGGCACGGCCGATGGCGTCGAGCTCATCGATGAAGATGATCGCCGGTGCGACCTCCTTGGCCTGCGTGAACAGATCCCTGACTCGGCTGGCGCCGACTCCGACCACCATCTCGATGAACTCCGACGCCGACATCGAGAAGAACGGCACGTCGGCCTCGCCGGCGACGGCTCTCGCCAGCAACGTCTTGCCCGTGCCGGGCTGCCCGCTCAGGAGAACGCCCTTGGGAATGCGGCCGCCCAGCGATGTGTACCGCTTCGGGTTCTTGAGGAAGTCGACGATCTCGACGAGTTCCTCCTCGGCATCCTCGATGCCGGCGACGTCTGCGAACGTGGTGCGGTGCTCGCTGGCCTCGTAGCGTTTCGCCTTGCTGCGGCCCAGGCCGCCGCCAAAGCCACCCAGGGCGCTCCCCGCCCGGCGGAACAAGTAGAAGAAGATCCAGATGATCAGCAGCGTCGGGCCGAATCCCGTCAGGAGCTGCACCCACAGCGGAGGGGGTGCATTCGGGTCTTCTGCGTTCACGTCGACGCCGTTCTGGGTGAGGATCGTGAGCAGGTCGTCTTCGGCGAAGGACGGTCGCTCCGTTTCGAAGAACGTCGTATCGGCCGGTTCGGTGGGACCGAACAGCCCGGATGCGGGCTCGGGCTCGATCCCGAGATCCTCGGCCGACATCGGATCGACGAACTGACCCTGAATGGTCTGCTCGGTCGAGGTCACCGATTCGATGTTCCCGCTCTCCACCTGGTCGATGAAGATGGTGTACGAGATCCGGGTCGGCTCCTCTGGTCCGAAGAAGGCATTCGAGACCGTGATGTTGAAGATGAGCAGGCCGACCAGAGCGATCCAGAACCACCGGCCGCCGGGCGGGGTGGGGAACAGCTTCGGCGGCTGATCGTCGTCGGGCGCCTTGTCCTTGTCGGGCATGCCCTCGACGCGCCAACTCGGCTTCTTCTCCGGTTCCTTGTTCGATTGGCGGGTGGTCACAGTGTCCCTGAGACTACCGATGAGGCAGTTCTATCGGGTCTGCGCCGGCTTCATCCACACAGTGGCCGAGGCATCTATCTTGGGCGTATGGTCTCCACCCGTGACGTCGTCGCCGCCCTCCAGGAACTCGCCGCGTTGACGACGCTCGAAGAAGAGTCTCCGCAGAGTTTCAAGGTACGTGCGTACGAGAACGCCATCTCGGGCATCCAGGGCTCGGGCCAGGATGTCACGACGCTGTCCAAGTCGGAGCTGGTGGCGATCAAGGGGATCGGGAAGTCCACGGCGGACAAGATCCTTCAATTCGTCGACTCGGGCACCATCGACAAGCTCGAGAAACTGCGAGAGGCGTACCCGCCCGAGTTCGTGAGGCTGTCGAAGATCCCGGGCATCGGACCCAAGACGCTCAAGCTGATGCGGAGGGAGTTGGGGATCGAGAATCTCGACCAGCTCAAGGCGGCCATCGCCGATGAGAAGCTCCGGGAGCTGTCCGGGCTCGGCAAAACCAGCGAGGAGAAGATCGCCAAGGCCATCGATCGGCTCGGACTTCACGGCAAGGACCAGCGAACCCCGATCTCCGATGCGATGCCGATCGCCAAGCGCCTGGTCGATGCTCTTGAAGACCTGGATGGGGTGTCCGACGTTGCGTACTGCGGGAGCCTCCGCCGCCATTCCGAGACGATCGGAGACATCGACATCACCGTCGCCGGCACCGAGCCGCAGCCGGTGATGGACTTCATCGCCGAGCACCAGCTCGCCGCCGAGGTGATCGCGCACGGCGAGACCAAGACGTCGATTCTCACGAGGGAGGGTCTCCAGATCGATGTGCGAGTCGTGGCGCCAGAGGAGTTCGGGGCGGCGACGATGTACTTCACCGGCTCGAAAGCGCACAACATCGCGCTCCGGCAGCGGGCGATCGACCGTGGTTGGCTCTTGAACGAGTACGGCCTGTTCGACAACGAGACCGATGAGATCATCGCCCGGGAGACCGAGGCTGCGATCTACGAGGCTTTGGAGATGGAGTTCGTCCCACCGACCGTGAGGGAGAACACCGGGGAGGTCGAGGCGGCGGCCGCAGGCGAGCTCCCGGACTTCGTGAAGCTCACCGACATCCGCGGTGATCTGCACTACCACACCGACCGGTCGGGTGACGGAATGTCGTCGCCAGAGGACATGATCGCCGCCGCGATCGCATTCGGGCACGAGTACGTCGCGGTCACCGACCACGGCATCGACCTGTCGATCAACGGGTCGACGGCGGAAGAGATGTTGGCGCATCGTGACAGGCTGAGGCAGATCCAGGAGGAGCATCCCGAGATCAGGATCTTGTTCGGCTGTGAGCTGAACATCGGGCCGGACGGCTCCCTCGACTACGACGAGGACTTCCGGCGCGAATTCGAATGGAACGTCGCGTCGGTCCACTCGCACTTCGACCTGTCCGCCGAGGAACAGACCGTCCGGCTGATCAAGGCGATCTCCGACCCCACGGTCAACGCCATCGGTCACATCTCCGGTCGATACATCGGGAGACGGCCAGGCATCGAGTTCCACGTCGAGCCGGTGCTCGAGGCGCTCGAGATCGCCGATGTGGGCCTGGAAGTGAACGGGGCTCTGGAGCGACTCGACGCTGCGTCGGACCTCATACGTCAGGCGATCAGAGCCGGTGTTCGGCTCGTGATATCGACGGACTCACATCATGTCTCCGAGCTCGTGCGCATGGAGTACGGAGTGCGTCAGGCCCAGCGTGGATGGGCGACCGCCTGCGACGTGGCGAACACGATGCCGGTCGATGACCTGTTCGATTGGTCCCGTGCCAGGCGCTGATCGACGAGGCGAGGGAGCCGCGCCCACGCGGCTCGGGAGCCTGCTGACGAGGGCGATCGTCTTGGCGGTCGCCGCCGTGGTGTTGACGGCGTCCGTGCCGTTGGCCCAGGCCTGTCAGGAACCCGCAACCGTGGACCTGATCACCGGGGCTTCGGCATCCGACGTGCTCGGCGTCGTCGAATACGAAGTGATCGCCGAGAGCCTCGTGGGGCCAGGGGCATCCGTTGGCGCCACGAAGCGGATCTGGGGAGGCATCGTGGCCGATCGGTGGATGGTCGTCCCGTCCGGTTCCCGATGTGCCGAGACACCCGCCACCGGTCTCGGCGATCGCTGGTATCTGCTCGTGGGGCCGATCGCCGAGTCAGGCGGCCAGGTCTTCGGCATCCCGTCCTCGGCCGAGCTGTCCGACCTCGAAGCCGGCGCTCTCGCTGCGATCGTGGGCGAGCCCGTGTCCGTCGAGATCAGCTCACTCGACAGGG
The DNA here is from genome assembly GCA_965364595.1 of uncultured bacterium. Classification (GTDB taxonomy): domain Bacteria; phylum Actinomycetota; class Acidimicrobiia; order Spongiisociales; family ZC4RG35; genus JAHEDH01. The sequence continues at coordinate 1,032 of CBDTYK010000098.1, read as the reverse complement.
GGATGGCATGGATGCGGGTGAACTGGTGGTTGCTCGGATTCGGCCTCGTGGCTGTCGTGGCCATCGTGGCTGTCGTGCAGTATCGAACGTCCAATTCGAGGCGTGATTATCTATTCTGACCCGGCGACTGCGGGTTGCGGTCATGGAGTCTTGCCGAGCAGAGGGGCGAACCGGTGGGTGACACGGTCGAGTTGAGGAGTCCGATCGGGCTGATGCAGCTGTTCGACGACGGTGTGATCGTGCACACCATCGACGAAGGAGCGGTCGTCGACGCCAAAGCCGCGACCGGTGTCCTCGAGGCCACTCAGATGCTGGCGAACGGCAAGCCGGTGTCGGTGGTCGTCGACCTCCGCAATGTGGCCTTCGCCGACAAGGGCTCCCGGAGCATGTTCGCCTCTGATCCGGCGGGAGGGGTGGAGGTAGCAACCGCACTGGTGGCGAGCGCACGCGTCTCGCAGTTCCTGGCGGGTCTCTTCGTCAGGGAGCAACCCGCGCGACCCACCTCTGTGTTCGAGGACCCGACGGCTGCCAAGGCATGGGCCGCCGAGCAACTGCGGCTCCACCACGAACGTGGGACCGGGACGACCCCGGGCACCGACCGTCCATCCGAGTGAGCGCTGGAGCGGGGTGAGGGCCTCGTTTGTGACGCCCGGGGGCACTCGTGTCATACTCTCTCCCGCATTTCCACACCTGGGAGAGACACAGCGATGACGAATACCGTTCTGTCAGTCGCGCTGGTGGCCGGTGTGGCGGCGCTCGCACTCGCCGTGTACTACACACGCGCGGTGCTTGCGACGTCGCAGGGCAACGAGCGCATGGTCGAGTTGGCGGCTGCCATCCGTGAGGGCGCGATGGCCTTCATCCGCCGCGAATACACCTGGGTGGCCGCATTCGTGGCCGTCCTGTCGGTGCTGATATTCATCTTCCTCGACTGGGGTCGACCGTGGGGCGCCATTGCCTACGTCTTCGGCGCAGGCCTGTCGGCTCTCGCCGGCTTCGTCGGGATGCGAATCGCCACTGCGGCGAATGCGA
>CBDTYK010000097.1:0-5621 GCA_965364595.1 uncultured bacterium | reverse complement strand
GTGCCACAGGCGAAGTCGGCCCATTTGTTTCCGTTGGCATCATGAATCCAGATGCCTTCTGCCCGCTCGATCACGAGGTCCGTGTCGAACGCTATGACAGGAGCGATCACGTCTGTGTGACGTGCGACGAGGTCTGACATTGGTGTACTCCGTGGTCTCAGGTGGACGATTGCGCGGGTCGATCGTCCCCTACGGAGCGGCGAACAGGTGTTTCCTCGTGGCTGTGGGCATCCTGTGCATGTCAGGAGTATGCCATACGTCAGCCTTCAGTCGAGCCCGTCGGTGACGGGCTCCCGGCTCGAGCGGCGTGCATCCAGTATGCGGCGGAGTTCGGCGATGCGGGCCTCGAGTTCGGCGCGCCCCTGGGCGGCGTCGATCTTCTTGTTCATGTAGATGACGTCGACCCCGGCCTTGATGTCACCACCGAAGTCACCACCGGAGTGTTTGATCGGATCGATGCGCTCATGTTGGAGCTCGACCCAGCGTCGTTCGGCCTCTTGGAGCTCCAGTTCGAGCACGAGGTCGGGTACCCCTTCGTCGGCAACCGCTCTGGCCTGTCGTTGGAGGTCGGTCTTGCGTTCGAGGAGTTGCCGCCGCTCCGATGGCGAATCGGCATCGGCGAGGAGCGAGTTGATCCGCTGCAGTTCCTGCCAGATGGCGTCGGCGTCCATAGCGAGGATGGTATTGCGAATCAGGAGAGGACGACCCGCCCGGAGCCCTCGACCACCTTCCCGATCACGACCGGATCGTGTTCCGACACGTGGGCGACTGCCTCTGAGATCCGATCGGGTCGGACGATCAGACAGAAACCGATTCCCATGTTGAATGCGTCGAACATGTCGGTGCGGTCGATGCCCCCGACTTCTGCGAGGTGATCGAAGATCGCCGGCGGCTGCCAGGTCGTCGTGTCGATCCATGCGCTCAGTCCCTCGGGGATCGGTCGGCCGAGGTTGCCGGGCAAGCCGCCACCGGTGATGTGTGCGGCGCCGGTGACGGCACCCGTCGCCATCGCTTCGAGCACGGCCGGGCCGAACAGGACCGATGGCGCCAGCACGGTCTCGCCGAGCGTGGAGTCACCGAATGAGGACGCCCAGTCCGCTTCGCCGAGGACTCGTCTCACCAGCGAGAACCCGTTGGATCTCAGATTCCGCGACGCAAGTCCCACCACCAGGTCCCCGGCGGCGACACCTTCGCCGACGATCTCATCGCCGGCTTCGACCACTCCAAGGGCGGCGCCGGCCAGATCGATGGCGTCTGGGTCCATCACACCCGGGTGCTCGGCCGTCTCGCCGCCCACCAGTGCAGCGCCGACCTCGGCGCAGGCCGAGGCGATCGATCCCACCACTCGCGTGTCCCTTTCGGGATCGAGACTGCCCACTGCCATGTAGTCGACGAATCCGAGGGGCCGGGCTCCCACCGCAGTCAGGTCGTCGACACACATCGCGACCAGGTCGTACCCGACACCGTCCCACATTCTGAGTCGACGGGCGAGTTCGAGCTTCGTGCCGACGCCGTCTGTCGACATCATCAGGACCGGCCGCTTCATGCCCTCGGGGAGTTCGATGCCTGCCGCGAACCCGCCGAACCCGCCGACGATGTTGGGGCCCCACGTGGCGGTCACGAGCGATCGAATCGCTTCGACGTGCCGTTCGGCCCCGGCCAGATCGACACCGGCGGAGCGATAGTCGGTCATGTCAGGGCGCCGTGACCGGCTCGAGCACGAACTTGCCGGCTCCGTCCTCGATCTGTGTCGGGTAGTCACCCGTGAGACACGCCGTACAGAACGACTCGCGGGGTGCGTGGGTGGAGTCCAACAGTCCGTCGATCGACAGGTAGCCGAGCGAATCGACGCCGAGAAACTCGGTGATCTCGTCGACGCTCATGCGCGCCGCCAGCAGCTTGCTCTGATCCGAGGTGTCCATGCCGTAGAAACACGGCCATCGATACGGCGGTGAGGAGACGCGAAGATGGATCTCTGCGGCCCCGGCGTCCCGGACCATTGCGATCAGCTGCCGGGTGGTGGAGCCACGCACGATCGAGTCGTCGACCAGTACGACCCGCTTGCCGTCGAACGTCGCCGGGATGGGGTTGAGCTTGAGCCGGATGCCTTGATCGCGGAGCATCTGTGTGGGTTCGATGAAGGTCCGTCCGATGTACCGGTTCTTCACGAGCCCATCGGCATAGGGGATGCCAGACGCTTCCGAGAAACCCTGTGCTGCCGGGATGCCTGACTCGGGGACCGGTACGACCACGTCGGCGTTCGCCGGGTACTCGGCTGCCAGTGCGCGACCCATGCGCTGACGGGCGCCGAACACGTTCGTGCCGTACAGGTTGGAGTCGGGCCGGGCGAAATAGACGAACTCGAAGACGCACAGGTTGGGTTCGGGTCGAGCGAACGGGTGGTGGCTTCTGACACCGGTTGCGTCTACCACGACCATCTCTCCTGGTTCCACGTCTCTCACGAAGGTGGCGCCGACGAGGTCGAGCGCCGCGGTCTCGGAGGCGAACACCCAGGCGTTGGCACCGATCCGTCCCAGACACAGTGGCCGGAACCCGTGCGGGTCTCGCACGCCGACGAGCCGGCCCTGATCCATGACGACGAGCGAAAAGGCTCCTTCGAATCTGGGCAGCACTTCCATGAGCGCCATCTCGAGCCCGCGGGCGTCTGACCGTTCGTCGTTCACCTTCTTCGAGATGATGTCCAGCATCAACTCCGAGTCACTCGAGACGCCGGTGATGCCCTGCTCGCGGGCGAGGGTGGCGGTGTTGGTGAGGTTGCCGTTGTGTCCGAGCGCGATCGAGGTGTTTCCGATCTGTCTGTGGACGGGCTGGGCGTTCTCCCAGCAGGACGATCCGGTGGTGCTGTATCGGGTGTGGCCGATGCCGATGTGGCCCTCGAGCGCAGCGAGGTCGTTCTCGTCGAAGACCTGCGGGACCAGCCCGAGGTCCTTGACGACGGTCACCGTCTCACCGTCGGACGTCGCGATTCCGGCTGCCTCCTGACCGCGGTGCTGGAGGGCGAACAACCCGAAGTAGATCGTGGCCGAAACCTGCTGTCCGGGGGCGTAGACGCCGAAGACGCCGCAAGCTTCGCGGGGGCCGTTCAGGTCTGAGGGGTGCGTCTCGGCTGTGTCCTTCACAACCCAATTCAGGATAGGGGTCCCGCCGTCGATGCCTGCATCACTGTGAGTGGGCGTCTGCCCCCACTCGCTTCAGCGCGACGAGCCCGAGCGCAGAGATACCCGCGCCGATCGCCGCCGACAGCGCGAATCCCCTCTCGACTGCTGCGCTCACGTCGCCGGCGACGGACGAGGCTTCTCCCGCCAGAACGTCCCTCACCAACTCGGGATCGCCGATTGCCGAGGCCACGATGGCGAACAGCGCGGCGCCGCCGATCGCCGATCCGAAGGCGAAGCCCTGGTTGCGGAAGAACTGGTGCGCAGCGGTCGAACGTCCGATCTCCTGGGGTGAACTCACGTCGCGCAGCAGCGTCAATGAAGCGTTCGTTGCCAGACCGACGCCCACGCCGACACCGAAGAGCGCTGCGAAGAGCATGCCGAGGGGCAGGGAGAGCGCGCCTGCAATCGCCGTGAGGGCGAGCGAGGGAACGGTGCTCGCAAAACCGTACCGAATCACGGTCAGTTGCGTCCGCGAGTCGAGCAGCCGAGACGACAGGTTGGCGCCGGCGGTCCAGCCGACGGTGAAGAACAACACCGACCAGGCCGTCATCGCCTCCGATGCAAGCCGGCCGGCGCTCACGTACAAGGGCACGAAGGCGTTCGGGGCGATTGCGCCGGTGATCAGCAGGGAGATCGCGAATGCGAGTGGGGCGAATGGCGCATGCGACAGGTACCGCCTCTCGACGAGTGGGGCGGCATGCGATCCCGCTCTTCGATAGAACACCCAACCTCCGGCGATGGCGACGATCAGCCAGACGATCGAGACCCAGGCCAGATCATTGACGGCGAACAACACCGCTGCGGTGAAGAGGAGGGCCAGCCCCGCTCCGAGGTAGTCCATTGGCTGGCGACTGGACAGTTGTTGGGCCGGCGGCATGACGCGCCATCCCGCAGCCAGCGAGATCACGCCGAGCGGCAGATTGATGAGGAAGATCCATCGCCAATCGAGCCGGGTGAGCATCACTGCGGCGATTGCCGGGCTCGCCACGCCCATCACCCCCCACACCGTCGAGTTGGCGGCGAACGCTCTCCCGGTGAGATGTGGTGGATAGATCAGTGAGACGGCCGACAGCCCGACGGCGATGACCATGCCGGATCCTGCTCCTTGCAGAGCACGAAGCACGATCATGATCTCCATCGATGGTGCAAACGCCGCGAGCACGCCTGCGCCGGCGAACACGATCACAGCGACCCGGAACATCGTCCTCACGCCGATCGTGTCGATGAGCCTGCCGGACACGATCGTTGCGACACCGGAGGTGAGCAGGAACGACGTGATCACCCACGGGAGCAGCGCGACCGATCCGAGGTCGGCAGCCACCTCGGGCAGTGCCGCCGCCACTGCGAGGCCTTCGAACGCTGCGAGCGCCACCGTCACGAAGATCGCGGTCGAGGCTGGGAGCAGTTCTCTGGAGAGAACACTGGTGGGCGTCGCCACCTGTCTGCTGGTCACCGCCGAAGCGTATGGCATCTGCGAAGTGGTGTCACATCGCCGGCACGAAGCGCGAGTCGACCGCCTACAGTCCCTTCCGACCCGTCGACGGGCGGGGGATCGCAGAGGATGCGCTCGGATTGCGCGCGGGAGGACTGGCAAGTGGAAGTCGTGCTGTTCATCGTGGGACTGGTCGTGGGAATCGCCATCGGCTGGTTCGTGTGGGATCGGATCGGCTCGAAGCGACTCAACGACGATTTCGCCCGTCGACTGCGGCACACCGATGATCAGATCAACACACAGCGCCGTCGCGCCGACGAGGCCGAGGCCGAACTCGAGCCGCTACGGGTCCAGCTGCGAGAGGTCAAGGACGAGCGCAAGGACCTCCAGAAGCAGCTCGACAAGCTGAAGGGTCGATTCGACAAGCTGAAGGACGAGAAGACCGAGCTCGACGCCTCGGTGGCGCAGATTCGGAAGCGGGCCGAAGAGGCGGATCGGCTCACGGGGGAGTTGGCCGAGAGGCAGCGGCAACTCGACGCAGCCGTGAAACAGGCGGAGGACCTCAAACTCCAGCTGGGGACCGTCGACGATCTACGGGATCGACTCACCTCGGCGCAGGACCGCCTGGTCGAGGCCGAGCGAGCGAAGGAAGACGCCCGACTTCGGGCCGCTGAGGCGCAAAAAGTGACCGAGCGTGCGACGGTCGAGCTCGAAGCGGCCATGGACACGATCAACACGCTTCGCGATGGGGCGGAAGGCGCGCTCGAGATTCAGCACGAGCTGGATGGTGCGAAGTCGACGATTGCCGATCTGGAGTCGACCGTCGATCAACAGTCTCAGGAGCTGGCGGCCCTCCGGGAGCAGCTGGCCGCCTCCTCGGTCGTCACCGACGAGCGGGGCTCTGCTGCGGTCGAGCCCGAGGATGTTGCTGTCTCTGAGCCGGAGCCTGTCGAGCACGTCCCGATCATCACCGACGAGCCCGACGAGACCGCCTCGGAAGAGCCTGATGA